>CAZVFU010000103.1:0-6975 GCA_964626595.1 uncultured Saprospiraceae bacterium | reverse complement strand
TAAAAAAGTTGATGACAGCAGATACAAAAGGCTATACGAATATTGTCCAATCTGTATGTTCGATAACCGACTGCACCGAACAGGAGCTTGAATATAAATGGAAGGAGATATTAGAAATGTACTATCGCCAAGAATAGCCCGCATTATTCATAAACTTTACATGACAGATGGGGTGTGAAATTATAAGGCACTATAAATCAAACACTTAATGCCGGGCTAACCCTCGAGCTCATTCAAATGTAAGGAACCCAATTTGGGTACTTCGATTTGTAAAGTCCGCTACTTGAAACAAGTATAAGATGTTACAAGTCCAGCCATTTGAATGAGCTTCGGCCCGAGGGTCGGAAAATGCATGCATTTTCCGGATTTTGAGGATTAAAACCCAAACATTCCATTTTCATTCGCTAAACCTTCGGTAGGGATAGGCTGAATTACGTCCCAATGCTCTACGGCTTTACCATTTTCAATTCGAAATAGATCATAAAAAGCGTTTGTGGTTCCATTCCATTTGCCTTCACTTACGGTAAGCACAAAATTTCCCTCGCCCAGCACTTTGTGAATTTTAGTGTATTGGAACATATTGTTTTTAGAAGTGAGATATTCAACGGCACTTACAATTCCCGTCAAACCATCTTTAATCCCGGGATTATGCTGGTCGTATTGTTCAGAACTGATATAGTCCGTTATTTTTTGTGGATTTTTGCCCATCAAAACATCTTCGACAAGGGCTTTGGCCAAAGCTTTGTTGGCCTCTGTCTTGTTTAGGTCCCTTGCGGTTGTAGGTCCATCAGTTTGCGTTCTTCCACTTGCCGTTTCTTTGACTAGAGGTGTCATGGCGTCCCAATGTTCAGCAACTTTGCCATTCTCATCTAATCGAATGATGTCAAAAGACACCATTTCCTCCGCCCCAAACGGCTTGGCGTTTCGCCAAATATTGTGCATAAACACATATTTGCCATCTTGAAACATTCGCACGTTTTCAGCTCGCGTCCCATTTTCTTGCAGTATGGGCAGCATTTGAATAAATGGCTCTAAGCCGGTTGGAATAAAGGGATTGTGCTGAATGTAATCGGCATTGGCAAGTTGCCGCATGGTTTCCGGATCGTTTTTCATTACAGCACCTAAAAAAGTGCCTACAGTTTCTTTCTGACTCATGGTTGAAGGATTTAATGGATTATCATTGTTGATCGTTTGTGCTTTTGCTAAGGTGCAAAAGGCGAGAAGCCCTGCTACACCGAGGATAAGGATTGCTTTTCTCATTGTTTTTTTCTTTTAGTTAAAACGATTACTTTTGTTTCGCAAGCAAAACTACACAATAACTTTCAATTTGCAAGCAAAAAACAATTTAATTGCATTTTGCAAGTAAAATTAACTTAATCTTAACATGGAACATACCTTTCGTTGCAATTGCCCGTTTACATCTGCTCTCGATGTTTTAGGAGATAAGTGGATGTTAGTTATCGTAAAGCAGATGCTCATCGAAGACAAGGAAACCTTTAAAGACTTTACGGAAAGTGAGGAGTCCATTGCGACAAACATACTTTCGTCTAAACTCAAGCTGCTTGAAGATTTCGATATAATCATTAAGACCAAACGACCGAATAACAAGAAGACGAACCTATACCTTTTGACCGAAAAAGGCTTGGCTCTAACACCAGTACTTGTGGAACTGGCAAGTTGGAGTGATAGCTATCTCAGGGATGTTCATCCATCCTTGATCAAAGGTGAAGCTGTAGACCTCCTGAGAAAAGATAAAGGGGCTTTTGCGAGTGCATTGGTTACAAGGTATAGAGAAAAATTGGCGACAACCAGCTATGTGCGATAATGCGAGATGTCGGTCTCACAAAAACCAGATACACCCCTAGTTATTCATACGTTCCCTCGCCCCCCCTTTAGTTGAGCAAGCAGTAATGACACTAGTTATCATTTTATCGCTTATCCCCTGCCATTAGTCTATATTTTGTAAAAAAGAGTCTTACCTAAGCAACTTTTCCTGTAAATTGAGGCATGTAACCTAATCAATCAGGAAAAACCACCCTGCCTATGTCTTTATTAAAAATATCAGGACTCAATAAAACCTATCCCAATGGCACCCGCGCGCTCGTGGACGTCGACCTCGAACTCTCCAAAGGAATGTTTGGTTTGTTGGGTCCGAACGGTGCTGGAAAATCATCGCTGATGCGCACTCTTGCCACCCTACAGGAAGCCGATTCCGGCTCTGCATTTCTGGGTGATATTGATATTCTCAACGACCCACAATCCATCCGCAAAGTCTTGGGCTATTTGCCACAAGAGTTTGGCGTCTATCCTCGCATTACAGCCGCCCAACTGCTTGACCACATTGCGGCGCTGAAGGGAATCAGTAATAATAAAACACGCAAAGAGCTTGTTGATTATCTGTGTCAGAAAGTCAACCTTTACGAAGAACGCAATAAGAAGGTGAGTGGCTTTTCCGGTGGAATGAAACAACGAGTCGGCATCGCCCAGGCTCTGATTGGAAATCCACAACTCATTATTGTAGATGAACCCACAGCCGGCCTCGATCCCGGCGAACGCAACCGCTTCCACAATCTGTTGGCCGAGGTGGGTGAAGAGGTCATCGTGATCCTTTCTACTCATATCGTCGACGATGTACGTGAGTTGTGTACCGATATGGCGATCATGAATCTAGGTCAGATCGTATACAAAGGCACTCCCTCTGATGCCCTCACCTCCCTGGAAGGCCGCGTTTGGCGTAAGACCATAGAACGATCTGAAAAGGAGGTATACGCCACGCGCTACACCATCATCTCCGATAAGATGGTAGGTGGGCGTCCACAAATTCATGTCTTAAGTGATACCCACCCTGGCGATGGTTTTACAGAAATTCCGCCCAACCTGGAAGATGTCTTTTTTACCACTGTTCACGCCACCGTGGCCTAAAACGTCATAATTTATGCTATTTACCTTTTTCACCAGAGAAGTTTTCTCGGCCCTCAAACGGCCAATGGTTTATATCTTTATGCTTATTGTAGCATTACTGGTCTTTTTTGCCATTGTTAGTGATAACGTAACGATCGGTGGTGCTGTGGGAGATGTACATAAAAACTCCCCCGCCGTAGTTGGAACCTTCGTAAGTATACTTAATATTTTCGGACTGTTATTCGCCACAGCGTTTTTTAATAATGCAGCCCTGCGTGACTATAAGCACAAGTTCAATGAAATTCTGTTCAGCACCCCTTTGAGTAAACCCGGATATTTCTTTGGTCGATTCTTGGGGGCCTGGCTATTGGCTACACTGGTCATGACAGGTGTATTTATTGGAATGACCCTAGGGAGCTTTCTAGCTCCCATCTTCGATTGGCTCACGCCGGATCGTCTCGGCCCTATCCCCTGGGGTGCGTATCTCAGCAGTTACCTACTTTTCATAGTACCCAATATGTTCTTTGCCGGCACCATCATTTTTTTTCTGGCTACCCGCTTTAAGAGTACCATTATCTCTTTTGTTGGCACCTTACTTATCATCGTCGGTTATATCATTTCACTCAACCTGGCCAGCGATATCGATAACCAATCTCTGGCAGCAATGGTAGACGTATTCGGTATTTCGGCCTATAATTTAGATACGCAGTACCTCACGCCTGCTGAAAGGAATCTGATAGGGCCGGCTTTCTCTGGACATTTGCTCACCAATCGTTTACTATGGGTAGCAGTTGGAATGGTTATTCTCGCTATATCTTATTCCATGTTCTCATTTGCCACTAAAGCGAAAAAAGGCAAGAAAGCTAAAGCCAAAAAGGTGAAGGCGAACAGTGAAAAAACTATTGAAAAGCCGACCATCCCGAACAAAATCGAAGAGATATCCGCCTGGCAGAATTTTGTTAGCTTTTTTAAGATCAATCTTCTCTCCATGGTAAAGAGCAGCACCTTTGTGATTCTGCTATTGTTTTCACTTATCATGTTGGTATCTAATCTTTGGGGCGGATTTGAATATTTTGGTTTAAAGTCTTTTCCGGTAACCTACAAAATGCTGGACGAGGTCAATAACCTTTCCGGCTTATTCGTTTTGATCGTTCTGGTCTTTTTTAGTGGCGAACTTGTTTGGCGCGACCGCGATCATAACCTCAACGAAGTGATTGACGGGACCCCGCACCGCTCCGTCGTTTCGCTGGTGGCGAAGTCACTTTCTTTAGTCGCTTTAGCGAGTATACTGCATCTTACACTTATTCTCGTCGCCATTATGTATCAAGCTTTCAATGGCTATACTAACTTTGAGCTAGGGGTTTATGCGGCTGATTTCTTCGGCAACTCCTTTTGGAGTTACCTCACCTGGGGTGCACTGATGATCTTTATTCAAGTCGTCATCAACAACAAATATATTGGCTATTTTCTGTCGGTAATGTTGTTGTTTATGCTCGATATCATCTTCTTGGTCTTGAAGGTCGAGAGTAGGATGTTGAGCATCGGCAGCACACCTAGCACAATGTACTCCGATATGAACGGGTTTGGACCTGGCGTGACGGGACATTTTTGGTTTTCTACCTACTGGGCCTTGTTCGGTATTCTGGCTGTCGTGCTGGCCGCATTACTGTGGCCAAGGGGGACGAGTCGCACGATCAAAGACCGCCTCGCTGGCGGAAGGAAAGCTTTAGGAAAAGGCTATTTCGGTACGCTTGGCTTTTTCAGTGTATCGTTTATTGCAGTAGCGGCCTTTGTTTACTACAATACTCAGATACTCAATCCTTATGATACCTCTCACGAGCAGGAGCTCCAGCAGGTAAAGTACGAAAAGCAATATCGGAAATATATCGATGCCCCTACCATTAAAGTGCTGGAAGCGGAGTACCATATTGATATCTACCCGGAAGAGCGGAGCACTCGTGGCCGAGCTGAATTACTGGTGAGTAATAAGAGCGGAGAAGTTATCGATTCCTTGATGTTTACCATCTCAGAATCGTATCAACAAGAATTAGATATTCCGAATAGTGAACTGGTTTATGAAGACGAAGAACTTGGCTTCCTTATCTATAAAATGACTCCACCGATACAAGTCGACGATACGCTTCAAATGACGGCTAATTTCAATTTTACGCCTAAAGGATTTGAAAATAGGATATCAAATATGTCAGTCCTTAATAACGGGACCTTCTTCAACAATCGAAGCATATTGCCCTCGCTGGGATACGCTGAAGCTTATGAGCTGAGTAACAAAAACAAGCGTCGAAAATACGAGCTCCCCGAACGCCAGCGAATGCCGGATCTGCAAAGGGATTGCTCGGAAGCCTGCATGAGCAACTACCTCACTGATGGAACCTCGGATTGGGTGAAGGTAGAAACATATATCTCAACCAGCAACGATCAGATTGCTATTGCACCCGGTTCCGTTGTGAGCAAAGAAGAACGTGACGGACGAATGCATTATCACTATAAAGTGGACCATCCTTCTCAGAATTTTTATTCCTTTATCTCGGCAGATTATGAGGTTGCTACCAGAGATTGGAACGGGATTTCTCTGGAGGTATATTACCACGCCGACCACTCCACGAACATAAAACGCATGTTGGATGCATTGGAAAAGTCCATGAAATACTATACGGAACACTTCGGGCCTTATTACCATAAGCAAGCTCGGATCATAGAGTTTCCACGATATTCGACTTTTGCTCAGGCGTTTCCCGGCACTATGCCGTACTCTGAAGCCTTCGGATTTATCATCGATCTGGAAGGGGAAAGCAAGAACAATATCATCGACGCCGTCATTGCGCACGAAATGGCCCACCAATACTGGGCGCATCAGGTAATCGGAGCCAATATGAAAGGCTCCACGATGCTCAGTGAGAGCTTTGCGGAATACTCGGCCCTCATGGTGATGAAACAAGAGACCGACCCCGTGCAGATGAAAGACTTTCTCAAGTATGACCTTCAGCGCTATTTACGCGGCCGAACCCGTGAAACGGAGCAAGAGCAGCCCTTAATGAAAGTAGAAAATCAGGGCCATATTCATTATGGAAAAGGCTCGGTCATCCTTTATGCGCTGCAAGATTACATAGGAGAAGACAAGGTGAATGCAGCCTTACGTGGATTTCTGGAAGAATTCCGCTATCAGGAGCCGCCCTATCCTACCGCACACGATTTTATGCGCTATCTGGAACCACAGGTTCCCGATTCGCTGCAATACCTGATCACGGACTGGTTTAAGGACATTACACTTTACGATCTTCGGATGGAAGAAGCCATGGTCACCGAGACGGAAGACGGTAAATACGAGGTAACAGTAGATGTTTTTGCCCGGAAAACAAAAGCAGATGGTGTGGGCAACACGGTAGATGCGGAGCTCAAAGACTGGATCGACATTGGCTTCTACGCTGACCGTGAAGAAGAAGAATTATTTTTCCGTGAGCGCGTCTACCTCACCAAGGAAAAAACAGAATTGACGTTCACCCTGGAGAAAAAACCTGTTCGTGCAGCTATTGATCCTTTACGCTTATTGATCGACCGTATCAGCGACGACAATGTAAAAACGGTTTCGGAGGAGTAGGGTTTTTGAGCGGCCCGGCATTACCGGAACCTGTAGATGATACTTCGCAGCCCATGGCGCGCGCCGAAACGATGAACGAATGCCCTTGAAAAGGCATTTCGTTTACATATCCATCAGATGTATGTATATTACGAGAACGTTTGCGGTACTTATTTCGTAAATTAACTTTATGGCGTTCAGTATCCGAAAAAAAGAATTTATCACGTAACGGACATAAAATTTCTACTATGAGAGTATTAAGTGAGGGTTTAATTCTGCTAATGTTACTTTGTTTTATTTCCTGTGGTGAGACGGCAGATTCAGACAATGTTGAGAAACAAGAAACGCCGGAAGAAACCGCTCCGGTTTCCATCGAATCGCTTAAAAACCCCTGCGAATTATTGTCACCCACAGAGATCGAATCCATTGATGGATTTGAAAAGTCCTCCGAATGTAACCTTCATAAGGCAAGTGGAGAA
>CAZVFU010000102.1:0-7046 GCA_964626595.1 uncultured Saprospiraceae bacterium | reverse complement strand
TATCGACTGACTATGTAACGAAGGTGTATATTAAGGTATTCAATTCCGACTTTTCCGTTTTAAAGGAGGTTACGGATACGCTCACCGAGGCGGGACCCTTTTCCATCACTTTTGACAATCCGGAAGCGGCAGACGCCGTAGTACAATATGGATTTTCTGTGACGGGATTAAATGCGAATCCCGATGATGAAGCCGCTTTAGGAAATGTAGTGATATTGGGAGAAGGAGGTGGACCGGTAACAGATCCTCAGGTAGCCGCCCCGGACCCTACGGAAGCAGAAGAAAATGTGTTGAGTTTATTCAGCGATATGTATACGGATGTGGAAGTAGATACATGGCTAGAACCAGGCTCATTAGGGGATCTGGAGGATATTGAAATTAATGGAAACCCCACAAAAAAGTATACTAACCTAAATGTAATAGCCGTAGAAGCCACAAATGATAATGTAATTGATGCGTCTGAAATGGACTTCTTTCATATCGATCTTTGGACGCCTAATATTGATACCTTAACGATTACGATTGTAGATTGGGGGCCCGATGGAGAGCTCCTCGGAGGAGATGATTCCAGTGAGGAACTAGTTTTTACAGATCTTGTGCAAGGTCAGTGGAATAGCCTTCAGTTACCCATGGAAGATTTCGAAGGGCTTACGGCGCGATCCAATCTAGCCCAATTTATTTTCTTCGGATTACCTCGAGGCGAAGGCACCTTGTTTGTCGACAATGTATACTTCAGCAAAATGCCTACCTCTGTGGCCATTCCCGAAGCGATAGATGCCAAAGTTTATCCGAACCCCACGAGTGAATTTGTGATTTTAGAAACGAAAACTCCTGTCACTTCATTCACAATGTATGCCCTCAATGGCCAGCGCGTATTGGAGATGGAGAATCCTGGCAGCAAAGTGAATGTAAGCAGCCATAGCGCTGGTTTATATATTATTGAAGTTGAAACGCAGAAAGGGGTGATGAGGCAGCGACTCATCATTCAGTAAGATGTACGTTTATTTTGGTGAATAGTGTACGTTGATTTTGGAGCCCGGCAGCGATGTCGGGCTTTTTTTATTTTTAGGGCTTTTAGGGTGATTCCCCTGCCCCCAAAATTGGGGTCAGCGGTCGCTATGCTTTGGGGCTCGCTCAGATGCCCCGCCTCCGTCCTCGAGATCGCCTGCGGCGCCCCCGGGACTCCGGCGGCTTCGCTCGGCCCTCCCAGGCGCGGCCTGTTCGGGCGGCTGTCGCCCCCACGCCGCAGCGCTATCACATTCGATGAGTGGGTAGAACTTGTTTTGAATTACGGATTCTTCCCTGTTTTTGGACTAGCGATGTGCAGCCATCCCCGGCCTTGGGCCGGGGAGACCCAGTGCGTCTCTCGACGCACGCAGGTCCGAGTGAAGCTCCGGAATACCTGAGCTGGCGCTTATGTCATTACCGCTAAATAAGTATGGAAAAGTCGCTTTAGATTTTTGTTCAGGTCAAGACGCGATGAAGGAGCATATTAGTAGAGACTAGTGTCATTACCACTAAATAAGTATGGAAAAGTCGCAGTAGATTTTTGTTCAGATCAAGGCGCGACGAAGGAGCCTAGCCCTAGCTAAGCGACTGAGAAGCAACGAAGATATGAGCAAAAAGATCAAGACTTGGTCTATAACGGATTTAGTGGTAATGACACTAGGCACCGCCAAGGCACCATTGAAACATGCCTTGTCTCTACTAAGCGACTGAGAAGCCATGAAGATATAAGCAAAAAGGTCAAGACCTGGTCTATAATGGATTTAGTGGTAATGAAACTAGCCAGCCACGGTATGAAGGAGATGTACTGAACGAGTGGCGAAACGTAGCGACCCGAAGCGCAGCGGAGGGTAGGCCCCAAATACTAGATCTTCCAGAGACTCTCCAACTCCTCCAGACTTTTATTCTTCGTTTCGGGGATGTATTTATAGGTGAAAATGAGTATGAAAAGGATACAGACCATAAAGATGTAATAGGGGAGCGATCCATTCCAAAAGGGGCCCATATTGACCTCACTCTCTGCAATGATGGGGAAACTCTGAGAGACCAGGTAGTTCATACCCCATTGGGCAGCAACCGCAATAGATAAGGCGACGGAACGAATCTTATTGGGAAACATCTCGGAAAGTAAAACCCAGACCACCGGCCCCATCGACATGGCAAAGGAAGCAATGAAAAGTAAAATACCCAGGAGGGATAGTAGGCCTACGACCTCCAACTGAAGGGTGACGGCGAGAAGTGAAAATCCACTGATCATTCCAATGCAGCCGATATAAACGAGTATTTTTCGGCCAATGCGGTCTATGGTGTACATGGCGACAAAGGTGAATATCATATTGACGAAGGCCAGGAGAATCTGCTGAAAAAGAACGTCATCTTTCCCAAAACCAAGCGCTTTTTCAAAAATATCGGAGCCGTAATAAAGTACAGCATTAATGCCCGTCAATTGCTGACTCGCAGAAAATATGGATCCGATGAGAATAATGGAGACAACGGCGGGCGCCCAGTAGTTAATCTTGCGCTTTTCCTCCCTGCGCTCCAGCGATCGTTGTATAGCAACTTGTTCGACTTTCGCTCGCTCCGGGCCATTAAAGTAAATGAGTGTTTGCATAGCTTCTTCCGGCCGACTGTTCATGTAAAGCCATCTCGGACTGCGTGGAACAAAAAATAATAAGCCGAGGAAGAGTAAACTGGGTATTAATTCCGACCAAAACATCCATCGCCAGCCAAAAGCGATATTTTCTTCCTCAGTGAGCCCTTTCCCAATGTAGTAGGTGACCAGAAAAACAACGAAAAAACCAACAACGATGGCAAGCTGATAAAAGGACACCAACAGTCCGCGCCGGTCGGCCGGTGCGATTTCCGCAATATACATCGGGGCTGTCATGGAAGCAATACCAATACCCAGCCCTCCCAGGAGGCGGAAAGCCACTAGAAGGGACACCGACTCGGGAAACAGCGAAGGAAGTCCGGAGCCCCAGGCTGAGAACGAAAATAGCAGAGCGGAAACGATTAAAGCCGTTTTTCGTCCATAGCGAACATTGAGTGGACCGGCTGCCAGCGCACCAAGCAGGCACCCCAGCAGCGCACTACCCACAACCCATCCTTTCATGGCTGGGCTGAGGATAAAATATTTGCTCAGAAAAAACTGTGACCCGTTGATAACGCCGGTATCATACCCGAATAATAATCCGCCGAGAGCCGATACCATGGTAATGAAAATCAGGGCTGTAGATCTTTTCAAGGGCGAATGGGTTTGGAATGTAAAATACAGAATTTTACAGACTTCCGGTATGTCAAAACCCAGAATTCGGCCCGAATGAGGTGTCAGGAGACGAAGGCTTAGTGTCATCACCACTACTAAATAGGTATAGAAAAGTCGCAGCAGATTTTTGCTCAGATCAAGGCGCGATGAAGGAGCCTATTAGTAGAGACTAGTGTCATTACCACTAAATAAGTATGGAAAAGTCGCAGTAGATTTTTGTTCAGATCAAGGCGCGACGAAGGAGCCTAGCCCTAGCTAAGCGACTGAGAAGCAACGAAGATATGAGCAAAAAGATCAAGACTTGGTCTATAACGGATTTAGTGGTAATGACACTAGGCACCGCCAAGGCGCCACTGAAACATGCCTTGTCTCTACTAAGCGACTGAAGAGCAACGAAGATAGATCAAGACTTGGTTTTTAACGAATTTAGTGGTAATGACACTAGAGTCCACCTAAAATATCTAAACCTGTGAATTTATTGAGGAAAATGATGATCACCATAACTCCAACGACAATCGGGCTGACATAGGAAATGACAACATTAAAGAACTTGTCTCCCCACGAGCCTCTAAAATGTTTGTGCCCCTGCTCAATTTCATCGGCCGCGCGATGTGTGCGCCAGCGATAGGCCACAAAAACAGAAATGAGAAATCCACCGAGGGGCAGACCAATGTCTGAAAAAATATCAATGACCATCCCCATAAAACTTTTCGTTTCTCCCCCGTAGGTAATGAATTCGGTAAAGAAAGGTACCGCCCCTTGTCCGAGCATGCTGGGCAATCCCAAAATAAATACCAGAGCGGCTAAACCTATGACGGCTTTCTTTCGGCTAACGTTCGTTTCATCCGTGACAAAGGCAGTGGGAACTTCCAAAAGTGAAACGGTGGAGGTCAAGGCCGCAAAACACAGCAAAAGAAAAAAACCACCACCAACGATTTTACCCAGCACGGGTCCCATGGCTTCAAAAATGCCCGGCAGGGAGACAAAAACAAGGCCAGGCCCCTCTGTAGGTTCAATCCCCTGAAAGAAAACCAAGGGAAAAATCAACAATCCGGCCATAAAAGCAATGAGTGCATCTGCAGTAGTAACCAAAGCTGCGGAGGTGATGATGTTGTCCCCTTTGCTGATGTAAGATCCGTAGGTAATGATGGCACCCATGCCCAGCGATAGTGAGAAAAAGGCCTGCGAAAGAGCCATATAATAGGTCTTGCCAGTCACATTATTAAAGTCAGGTACGAGATAAAATTCTAATCCTTGAGAGGCATTGGGGAGGGTTAAGCCATAAATGATGAGCCCAATGATGAGGGCGATGAGCAAGGGCATCAAGATTTTGGTCCATCGTTCAATTCCTTTTTTGACTCCGGCAATAACAATCAGGGCTGTTAATACCATAAAGACCAAAGAGTAAATGAGGTTGTCCGACACATGTGCGACATAGTTTCCAAAATAGGCTGAATAGTCGGTTTGGCTTAGCAAATCCCCAAAGGTAATTTGAAGAAAGTACCCAAATGCCCAGCCGGCGACTACATTGTAAAAGGAAAGGATAAAGATCCCACAGAGCACACCAAAAAACCCCACTACGGCCCAATTCTTGCCTCCTAGTTTTCGAAAAGCGCCATAAGGATTACTGCGGGTATTTCGCCCCATAGCTATTTCTCCAACCATGATGGGCATGCAGATGACAAACGCAAAAAAGAGATAAATAACCAGAAAAGCGGCTCCACCATTTTCACCCACTTCATAGGGGAATTTCCAGATGTTTCCCAGCCCGACAGCTGAGCCTGCCGCAGCCGCAATAAATCCCAGACGATTGCTAAAAGTCCCCCGTTGCTTTTCCATGCCTCTTTTTCAACCAAATTATAAAAAAGATTTGACTTTGATCGCATCTGGTTTCATCCTTCCGGGGCGATGACTTTAACTTTTGCCCGGGCAGACTTGCGATAGGTTAAATAGTTTCATTCTGCTTGTAGTTATCAACTCAGAAAGAATCTAAAGGCTAGCGACGTTATTTTTTATAATTATTGAAATAAATATCTATATAAGCTTTACTTTTGCGCGCTTAAATTAATGACCATGGACATATTTTCTTTGCATCCCGTACTGCTTACACTCGTTATTTTCCTTGCTCGTATTGTAGATGTGGGTTTAGGAACGGTGCGCATCATGTTCGTCAATCGAAACATGAAGAACGTCGCTTCTATTTTGGGTTTTTTAGAGGTGATGGTGTGGATTACGATCACCGCACAAGTTTTAGCGCAGTCAAATAGCTGGTTGCACTACTTTTCCTATGCGGGTGGCTTTGCTATGGGAAACTATATCGGTATTTGGTTTGAAGAGCAATTGCGCATCGGACATCAATTATTTCGGGTAATTACCCACAAGGACTGTACGAAATTGATGGATTCATTAAAAGCCGAGAATTTAAAAATCACCTTTGTTGATGGGCAAGGCGGTAAAGGTCCTGTTAAAATTATTCTGACGGTGATCAAACGCAAACAAGCACCTAAATTAATCCATATCATTGAATCTTTCGATCCGGAGGCCTTTTATTCTATAGAAGACATCAAACACGTGGCAGAGTATAAGGACATGGAGCATATGCGATTTAGAAGGCGATTTTTCCTTCCCCGCCGAAGCACACGCATGGGAAAATAAAAAAAAAGCGCTCGAATGAGCGCTTCTTTTTTTTAGATCACAGATTTTAATTCATTCCAACCTTCCTCGAAGGACTTTGAGGCTTTTTCAAAGGCATCTTTTGCCTCATCCCACTTTCCTTCTGCCGCCATTTCAAGCTTTTGATATCGATTTTGTAACTCGTCTCTTTTTTCTTTGGCTTTCTTTAATTGTTCATCATATTTTGCCTTGGCAGAAGCTTCTACCTCTGATCTTTTATTTTCTAATTTTTCTATTCGATCAAAGGCTTCATCTAATGATTTCTTCGCTTTTGCTTTAAATTCATTTAAATCCATATTAATATGTTTTTGATTGTTTAATTATACTTGTATAACACCCTAGTAATGAGATAGTTCAGTATCTTTTCGTTTTCGCCTTTTAGATAGTCCAATACAGGGTGCATTTATTATATCCAACTTGGAGGAAGTGGTTCTGCTTTTGCGCATGAAAGGGATAGAGCTCATTAGACCCAAATTGGATACCTGAGATAGCCCAATTTAAGTCTATATCCAATCAAAGAAAATAGATTAAATTTATTTTTTTGGATCCAGTGTAACAAATGCGAGGGCCCAGGCATCTTATGAATAGATTCAATGGACAATACCATGAATATTTCCGATACGGAACTTACGATTTTGGTTGAACAGTGCCGACAGGAAAATGCTCAGGCCCAAATGAAGCTTTATCAGCTTTTTGCGCCCAGAGTGTTTTCCTCGGCTTTACGGATACTAAAGGGTCAATCAGAGGCTGAAGATGCCATGCAGGAGGCTTTTTTGAAGGCTTTTACTAAGATAGACACCTACTCGGCCAAGGCCCCCTTTGAGGCCTGGTTACGTCGAATCGTGATCAATGAAGCGATTAGTGCTCAACGAAAGCGGAAGCTTAGGCGCTATACACCCCTTGAATCCCGCGAACTTGATGATTCAAGTTTGCGGACCAGCTCCGAAGTAGAGAAAATGATGGTTTTTGAAAAGGTAAATCAGGCCCTGGCCAAGCTGAAAGAGAATTATCGCATAGCATTAACCTTATTCTTAATTGAAGAATATGACTATCGGGAAATTAGTGATTGCATGGAAATCTCCTATGCGAATAGCCGGACGCT
>CAZVFU010000101.1:0-7100 GCA_964626595.1 uncultured Saprospiraceae bacterium | reverse complement strand
CAAATTTATTTGCGAAATCCAGTAGGCCGGATCAATGAATCACTTGACGATTTTTGGAGTAAAACCACTCGACTTCAATGGTCAACCCTTTGGTAAATAGTTGATTTCTAGTTAATTATTACTTTCACAACCAATTTGTCATGTAAAGTTTATGAGTAATTCGGGATAGCGGGCATCCTCAGCAATTCTCATTACAAAACTTGTAAGCTATATCATGATCGGCTGTTCGATATATATATGTTAAAAGGTGCAACTCCCAGCAGCATTTGAAGCTGAAACTGATGGTGCAAAAAACAGGGCCTTCTTGGGTCGAATCGGCACTAAGCTAAAGAGGAGAGCTATAATCTCCTTCTTCGACGAGTTGCCGAATACCTTTTTGTACTGCTTTCAGGTCATCTTTATATGTAACTCCCAACCATTGGCTGGTTGTACTCAACACATCAATGCTAATTTGATCCTCCTGAAGACGGTTATCAATAACAAATGGAAGATAAAGTTCAGACTTCGATTCCCTGTAATGCTGAATAATAAACTGATTAAACGCTTGTTTTAAAACCGAAAAAAATGCTGGATGCAGTCCCCAGAGGTTCATAGATGCGGGGGCCTCTTCAGAAAGTGTTTTTGGCTGATCCTCTCCAAATATGATTTGACCTTGTTTCCTACGTATTTTCTCGTGTTCTTCAATTTTAATAAGTCTACCTTTTTCATCCACTTCACAAATCCCTCGCGAAACGGAGCCATTTGCGGAAAGTGTTTTGGCCAGTGGATAAGCAACCATCGCATAATGATCGGGCCGAACTTTTGTTTTCAAAAAGGTACTAATCTGATGAATAGCATGACTTCCATAAAAATCATCCGCGTTGAATACTGCAAAAGGCTTATGTAATTTGTTAGACGCGCACAATACGGCATGTCCTGTTCCCCATGGTTTTACGCGTTCAGATATATCTAAATGCTGGGGGACGAACTGATGAAGATCCTGATAAACAATATCTACCTGAATTTGATCCCGGTACCTGGATACTACCTGATCTTTAAATTCTTCGGAAAAACCCTCCCGAATAACAAAGACAACCTGATCAAAGCCCGCTTGAATGGCATCATGCAGTGTATAGTCCATTATGGTTTCACCAGAGGGACCCACGGCATCCATTTGCTTTAATCCACCATACCGACTTCCCATTCCGGCAGCCAGAATGAGTAGGGCCGGCTTTTCTGTATTAGAATGACTCATATCAATTTATGTATTTAAACAAAGGTAATATTCTTATATTGTTCTTCAAACTTGAAAGGGAATGACAATACACTGGGTAGATAGTCTTATTATTTTGATCCCTCTTCTCATTTTCATTGGTATAGGTCTGCGTCATCGGCGACGAGCAGCAAAAGATGAAGGCGAATACTTTCTATCCGGCAGACAGCTTCCCTGGTGGCTCCTTGGCATATCTATGGTCGCTACGACCTTTTCTGCCGACACGCCTAATCTTGTTACGGACATTGTTCGGCAACGTGGCGTCGGCGGAAATTGGGCTTGGTGGTCGTTTTTACTCACGGGTATGTTGACTGTTTTTTTTTATGCCAAATTGTGGCGTCGCTCTGAAATGGTTACCGACCTTGAATTTTATGAGTTAAGGTATCAGGGGAAGCGAGCCGCTTTTCTCAGAGGCTTTCGAGCCCTGTACTTAGGCTTCTTCTTTAATGTCGTTATCATGGCAGGGGTTATGCTTGCCGCCATTAAAATCATGTCAATCATGATGGGCTGGTCTAGTTTCCAAACTTTACTCATAAGTGGCACCGTAGTTTTGATCTACTCGGGATTGGGAGGCTTGAGAACCATCATTTATACAGACCTTATTCAGTTTATCATCGCCATGATTGGAACCATCTGGGCAGCTCACTATATTCTAAATATGCCCGAAATCGGAGGTTTGAGCGCCTTGTTATCCAATGAAGATGTACGCCCCGCTCTTTCATTTTTTCCCGACTTCTCCAATCCGCACGAGTTATGGATCATTTTCATTTTACCCCTAGCTGTCCAATGGTGGAGTGTTTGGTATCCCGGGAGTGAACCGGGAGGGGGAGGTTATATCGCACAACGTATGCTTGCAGCAAAAAATGAACGCCAAGCCATGTATGCCACTTTATTTTTCAATTTTGCTCATTATGCATTGAGGCCCTGGCCGTGGATTCTTATCGCTTTGGCTTCCATTAGCCTTTTCCCTTCCGTTGCAGACATCCAAAAAGCTTTTCCGGAGGTAGACCCGGCTATTCTTGGAAATGATCTAGCCTATCCCGCCATGCTTAGTTTATTACCCACAGGTTTGTTGGGCCTTATTTTACTTTCACTCATCTCTGCTTTCATGTCGACCATTAGTACTCACCTGAATTGGGGAGCGAGTTATCTTGCTCATGATTTTTACGGTCGATTCATTTCACCAAATTCAACAGGCCCGCAGCGAGTTTGGGTCGGAAGAATTTCTACTCTACTTTTAATGATTTGTGCCGCTTGTCTCGCTCTTTTTTTAGAAAATGCATTGAGTGCCTTCGAAATATTATTGCAAATTGGAGCCGGAACAGGCCTTATTTTTATTCTAAGGTGGTTTTGGTGGCGTATTAATGCTTACAGCGAATTAACAGCAATGGCAGTTTCCTTTATTCTAGCTATATGTTTTGAAACCATTCCTATTTTTGAAAGCTGGGAGCCTCATTATAAACTAATTGCAGGAGTGCTAATCACAACATTTGCCTGGATTCTTGTTACATTTCTTACGAAACCTGAGCCCCCTGCCACCCTTCTCCGTTTTCTAAACAAGGTAAAACCGCATTTATTTGGATGGCGCACCGTCATCAAGCGCAATGGCTGGGATGCAAAGAATCTTAAATCAGGCGAATCTTTAGGTCGACAGGTAGCAGGATTTGCATTTGGAGTTGTGGCCATATACAGTCTTCTTTTCGCCACGGGTTATTTTATTTACAGCCAATGGCTTGCCTTTTTCATTTGCTTAATGGTTCTCATTCCGTCGAGTTATGGTGTGTTTCGCATCATATCCTACCAATTTTCACAAAAAGTTTAAGCACCCGAATAGATTTCTTTAAAAATAGCTTTACCTTTGAACAATAATAGTGATACTATTATTAGTTGAAAGTAATCAACTTATGAATCGAATTGTAAGCCACGTAAAGTTTAACGTCAACCCGGATCTTTTTCTTAAAGATCCGGAAAGCAGTTCTATTGGAAAACGGATATTGATGGAAGCTATCAACATTCTGGATCAATCGGGCTTTGAGCGTTTGACCTTTAAAGAATTAGCCCATACGGCTCAAACAACAGAAAGTACAGTATATCGATACTTTGAAAATAAGCACATGCTCATTTTATATCTGAGTAATTGGTATTGGTCCTGGTTGTTTTACCGCCTGCAGTTGGGGTTGACAAATATTCCAGCTGGGAAGAATAAACTAGCGAAAGCCATTGAAATACTATGCCGCCAGTCTGAGGACGACAATCTAATTGAACACATTGATTTAGTTAAACTGGCACACCTCATCCACCTGGAGTCCGGAAAAATATTTCGGGTTAGGGATGTTGATCAGGAAAATAAACAGGGCTTTTACTTACCTTACAAATTACTTCATGAGAAAATGAAAAACATCATTTTGGAAGTTGAAAAGACTTTCCCTTATGCAGAAAGCTTAGCAGCTTCAATCATTCAGGGGATACACCAGCAATACTTCAATTATGAGCACTTTCCTACATTAACGAGTATGAGCAATACGGAAAAAGATATCGAGAATTATTTCCTGAATTTATCCTTGGCATATCTCTCTACTCCTCAAACCTCTTTCTGCAATGGAAAATAGAATCACCCCTCTTAGAAGGTTATTTCGATTAGCGGCATTAGATAAAAAGGATCTGGGAGTTGTTTATATTTATGCATTTCTCAGCGGGATTATTTATCTATCTGTTCCGCTGGGCATTCAATCTATAATCAATTTACTTCAGGCTGGAAACACCAATCAGGCCTGGATTCTGATGGTGCTTATCGTTCTGGCCGGCTTACTTATCTCGGGGCTACTTCAGGTATTTCAACTCTCCCTGGTTGAGACTTTACAGCAACGCATATTTGTTCGCTCGAGTTATGAATTGAGTTATCGAATCCCAAAAATTAACTGGGATGAGATGGGAAAGCGATATTTGCCAGAACAGGTCAATCGCTTTTTCGATACCATGACCATTCAAAAAGGATTATCCAAGATTTTATTTGACATTTCCACTGCCATTATCCAAATATTGCTGGGGCTGCTGCTTTTAGCCTTTTACCACCCCTTTTTTATTGGATTTGGTTTTGCTTTATTAATCATTTTAATCCTCATTTTCTGGTTTACAGGAGCTAAGGGTCTGGGTACGAGTCTTGAAGAATCTTCCCATAAATATAATGTTGCATTCTGGCTTGAAGAATTGGCGCGTACAAATGGAATTTTTAAGATGAATCCTTTTTCTACGCTTCCCGAACGCAGAACAAATCACCTAGTCAATCAATACCTAACTGCCCGAAAATCCCACTTCCGAATTCTACTTACTCAGTATTATAATATGGTGGGTTTTAAAGTCATAGTAGCTGCAGGCTTATTGGTATTGGGCGGGATTTTAGTTTTTCAGCAACAAATGACTCTCGGTCAGTTCGTAGCGGCAGAAATCATCATTTTACTTATCGTGGGTTCGGTTGAAAAACTCATTCTAAGTATTGATGTTGTGTACGATATCCTTACGGGGATTGAAAAAATAGGAATGGTCACCGATATGGAGTTGGAAAGATATGAAGGTCGCGACCTGGATATTTCATCACATCCCAATGGCCTTTCCATTTCACTTAATGAATTTATCCTCAAAGCACCACAAGGTGGAGACCGAATTCTTCTTGACAGCATCAGTTTAAACGTGAAGTCAGGTGAAAGAATAGGCATCATCGGCCCTGCCGGAGCTGGTAAATCGTCACTATTGCACTCTATTTCCGGCTTTTACAGTGAATACGAAGGATCCATTATATTTAATGACAATCAGCCCCTCGGTGGACTCCGAATTGATTCACTTCGAGATAAAATAGGGTTTAACTTCACAGAAGACAAGATTTTTAATGGAACCATCTTTGAAAACATTTCCGCAGGAGGCGAGAATCTGACAACTCCTAGTTGCCAAAAAATTATTGATGTTGTAGGACTTCGTGATTTCGTGAACAGCCAGCCCCAGGGGCTCGATGCCCAAATTAGCCCCATGGGAGAAAAAGTATCAGGAACAGTGCGGAAAAAAATCGTCCTGGCCCGGGCTCTCAGTTCCCAGCCTAAATTGCTCTTGTTCGAAGATCATATTCAATCTACTCCAGCCTACGAGAGAACTTCAATATATAATTACCTCGTAGATAAAAACAATACATTTACTGTCTTGGCCATCACTATGAACAAAGAATTGCTGAAGAGGTGTGACCGTATTTTAGTACTAAACGAAGGTAAAATTTATGACGAAGGGACCTTAGATGAACTCATAAAAAAACCGGATATAAAATCATTTATAGATGCTTAATATCTCGAAAAAACCCATACCTAAGGAGCTGTCAGAATCTAATTTTGATAGTTATAAAAGAGTAAGCACACCCGAGTTTCATAAACGCAATGCGTATACGATCCTTGCTATCGGTGCCTTCTTTTCCATCTTCTTGTTTCTACCCTGGACCCAAAATATAAGGTCCAAAGGAAAAGTGACCACACTTCGCCCCGAACAAAGACCACAAAAGGTGATGTCCCCTATTGCGGGACGAGTTGAAAGTTGGCATGTTCGAGAAGGAGATTTTGTGGAAAAAGGAGATACTTTAGTTGAGATATCTGAGATTAAGGAGAAATATCTGGATCCCGAACTGGTGCAAAGAACAGAGGAGCAATTGCAGGCCAAGGAGTTTTCCGCAGAATCCTACAATGAAAAAGTGGAAGCCCTAAATAACCAGATAAAGGCGCTACAACAATTGCGTGTCCTCAAATTAGAGCAAGCCACAAACAAAAGGGAACAAGCCGAACTTAAGGTGCAGCAGGATAGCCTGGACCTCGAAGCTAAAAATACAGATTACGAGATCGCAATACAACAGTTCCAGCGTATGGAGCAAATGTATGAGGATGGCGTTCGAACTAAAGTGGACCTGGAAAAACGAAAGCTTAATTTACAAGAAACAGAAGCCGCTTTCCTGGGCACTCAGGCCAAATTATTAGGAACTCGAAATGAACTCCTAAATGCTATTATCGAAATTAATAATATTGAGTCCGAATTTCAAGATAAGTTGGCGAAAGCCCAATCGGATAAATATTCCGCATTGAGTATGAAATTAAATGCGGAATCGGAAATTGCTAAACTCAAAAATGAGCGTCAAAATTACATCAATAGGCGCAATATGTATTTTATTTCCGCTCCCCAGGCAGGCTATGTGACGGAGGCTTTGACGGTAGGAATTGGAGAAACCGTCAAAGAGGGAACTCCCTTTTTGAGTATTATGCCGGAAGACTATCAGTTGGCTGTGAGTTCTTTTGTCCAGCCCATCGACCTACCCTTACTCAAGCTGGGACAGAGGGTGCGCATACAGTTTGACGGATGGCCGGCCATCGTATTTAGCGGTTGGGAAAATATTTCCTATGGCACTTATGCAGGACGAATTGTTGCTATAGATAACTTTGCCAACCCCAATGGACAGTACAGGGTTTTGGTTGCTCCGGACCCTGAGGAATATCCCTGGCCGGACCCGCTGCGACCGGGCGGTGGAGCCATAACACTCACTCTCCTAAACGATGTCCCACTTTGGTATGAAATATGGCGGCAGTTCAACGGTTTCCCACCCGATTTCTACACAATGGAGCCCCCTGAAAAGATCAATAAAATCCCATTGCCCAAATGAGAAATATCCTGATTCTTTTCTTGGTGATCATGATTTTGCCGTTCATCCCGAAATTATCTGCTCAAAGCGATGACAGGCCGGTCTTTCAGGTGGCAGACTATATTCAAATGGTTCAGGAGCAATACCCCCTTATTGAACTTGCTAATATTCAAACTGATATAGGAGACG
>CAZVFU010000100.1:0-7141 GCA_964626595.1 uncultured Saprospiraceae bacterium | reverse complement strand
GCAGCCTTTTTAACTTCATGTCGCTCTAAAGAGCAATGATTGATCCATACTTACACCTATGAAATATTTGTTTTTATCCATCCTGGGATGTTTATTTTCCACTGTTCTTTGGGGGCAGGCCATAGAAGGTCCAACCAATGTCTGCCAAAACCAATGCTACACCTATCGATTGCAGCCCTCCGATGTCGATACGAGCTGGCAAATTACGGATCCCGATGGTTTGGATGTCAGTTTTTCTTACATTGGTGATAGTAGCCTGATCGAGGTCTGCTTTTCAAAAGAAGGCAGTTACACCCTTTCCGTCGACGGTGCGGGAGTTCCAGGACCAGGCCTCACCGTATTTTCCGGTACATTCACAGATCCTGTTTTGGAATTGCTGAGTCCGATGGGTTGCGAAAACCCATGGTTGTTAGGGCAAAACTGCGTTCCCGTATGTTACGGGCAAGAAGTGACAATTCGCCCGAGGGACATTGTTTTTGATACCATGCAATGGTCGGTCTTCGGACCTGCGGAGTTGATCAATAGTAGCAATAATGAAATTACCCTGCGCCTCGACTCTGTTGAAGGCGATGTTTTTATCAGTTATTTTGGAACGGCTGGCGACCGATGTCTTACTGAAGGGGGAAAGTGCATTTCCCTTATCGCTCCGCCAACGGCCCAGATAGGAAGTGCCGAATTTGGCATCATTGAAGACTCTATTGAAGTTTGTCAGGGGCAGATTGTCAATTTCGAAAATGCGTCAGATGCGCCGGTAATCAGTTGGGGCCTTTCTACCGGTCCCTCAGGGGATACCGAGGGGTTTCGATACCGTTTTGCAACTCCAGGCGAATATGAGTTGACCTTATCCGTCGGCTTCGACTGCAGCTGCACGGACGAAACAACCATTAAGGTTCGGGTTAACCCCACCCCCATTCCTGAAATTCAATGTGTAAGTTCGGTATGTGCCGGCGATACTGCTCTCTACGAAACACAGATGGGCTGCGCACCCTATCAATGGCGAATTCAGGGCAATGGAACCATCGTAAATGGTGGCGGAACGAACGATGCTTTTATGGAAGTGAGCTGGACAGGAGGAAGCGAGGGCTGGGTAGAACTCGAACACGATTGCGCGGATGCCTGCCCACTCCCGGCTCGCGAGCGAATACAGATTCTTGGGCCAGACACACAAATTTCAGGACGGACAGAAGTCTGTCCGGGGCAGCTTTACACCTACCGGGTTCCTTCCCGGGATGGAACAAATTTTAATTGGAGCGTCCAGGGTGGAAATATTCAGGGTTCTTCGCAGACGCGATCCATTCAGGTCATTTTTAACTCTTTCACCTCCAATCCTTTTGTTGCAATAGAAATGAACGACTGCACCCGAGGATGCCTGCAACGAGATACGCTTTGGGTGAATCGAACTGAACCCTTCATCGTGGAGGGGCCAAGCACCCTTTGTTTTGGAACTGCGGGCCAATGGCAGACGAACTCGAGTGGAACGCCTGTGCCCAGCTTTTGGATCCTAAGGTCTCCCACCGGGGCCGTGGTCGACTCTACTTCCACTGCGCTGGCAGATTATACCTTTTCCTTTTCGCAAGCGGGTCGATACACCATTCAGGCACGTCCTCAATCAGACATTTATTGTTTTCCCAGCCTCGAATTATCAGTGCTGATCCGCCCCGAATTGCCTGATGTCGGCGGTATACAAGGAGCAGATACGATTTGCCCGGGCAATTTATATTGGTACGAAGGGGAGCGAGCCACACCTCCAGCAACAGTACGCGAATGGATCGCGATAGAGGGTACTGACTCCACCTTTCAAAGTGGGAATCCCATTCGTCAATCCTGGCAAGCAGGAGTGAATAAAAGACTCCTCACTTTTTTTAGAGCCGTAGAAACCGGCTGTATCAGTGAGCTAAGCGAAATACCCATTGAAGATATCACTGCGATTTCGATTGCCGGCCCCGACACAGTATGCAGAGGTTTGGAGGCGGTTTTTCATTTGGGGGAAAGCTTATCCGACGATGTAGACTGGGCCCTAAGTCCGAATTCCGGCGCGCGAATTACGGAACGCGTTGGGCGAGATAGTGTTCGGATTTTGTTTTCTGAAACGGGAGTAGTTCAACTCACAGCCTCTATTTGCGGCCAAACGGCCAGTAAAGATGTGGTCATCGTGAGTCCACCGCCCATTGACCTGGATGCCCTGGAGTCGATCGGTTGTGGTATTGATTTCACCCCTCGGGAAGTAGATGGGACTTTATATGATTCGATATTTTGGTATGAGAATGCCCTACTCGTTTCTACTTCAGACCGAACGGAGCTTCGAAGAGGGCAGCGAAATATGCTCATCGTAGTTGATGACTTCGGATGTGAAAATAGAGCGGCTTTTAGCATTCCCTTTTTCGATTTTGTACGACCGCGTATCACTTCATTGAACTCCCCCATATTTTGTAATGGTGGTCAAACCACCCTGATACACGATATAGCTGATACAACTGACCTGGACTTGGCCTGGTATCGCGATAGCACGCTCATTGCAGAAAATGTGGATTCGGTTCTTGTCAATATCACAGGATATTACCGACTGGAAATAACCCAGCTATCTACCGGCTGCGTATTAGAATCAGACCGTCTCCTGATCTGCGAAAGTTGTGATCCGAATCCAGACTCCACCGTGGTTGTTTGTCCGCTCATTGGAGGGGGAAGCCCCAATGATGCTCAGTCTTGTGACCCCAGTCTAGGGAATTTAATTACCAACGTGAATTATGTGGACGGACGTTGCGATCAAATACAGCTCACAACGAATGCTCCAGACATGATAAGGGGAACAGCCGTATGGCGAGTGGATCTGGCATCTGGTCCTCGGCTATACTTTGGAGATACTATTTCTTTTCAAGCGACCCAGAATGGACAGTTTACGGTCTATAACTCTGCTTTCGGTATAAACTCCATGGGGGACACCACTATTTACTGTCCATACCCTACCCTAGTGGAGGTTCCCGGTACGCTGGATGCCACTTCCAGCCTGGCCTGCTTAGGGGATAGTACGGTATTTTCTCCAAATATCGGATTAATTACTTCTGTATCCATCACGAATGTGGAATGGAACTTTGGCGATGGAGCACCTGGCAGCACCTCTTCTGAGATCATGCCGAGATTTAGATATGCATCGGCCGACAGCTTCTCAGCCACTATTGAAATTGAAACTTCGGCTTCCTGTAGTCTTTTTGACACCCTGGATGTGGTTGTCTTTCCAAACCCCAACGCTTCCTGGGGGGGCGATAGCACAGCCTGCACCAACGAACGCTACGAAGTGGAAGCACGGGGTAATGCAGAGTTTTATGATTGGCGCTTTGGGAACCCCTTGCCCGATTCTGCTCAGGCCATTGGTTTAGAGACGGGCTACTCGTACGACAGCGCCGGTATTTATGAAATCCAATTGACGGTAGAAGATCTGCTGGGATGTACGCAGGATAGTTCGCAACTCGTACAATTTAATGACTATTCGGGGCCCGACAGCATCCTCGTACAGCCTGAGTTGCCGGCTTGTGCCGGAGATTGGGTCGACTTGTCGGTGTCTGGTTCCTATTCCAACTTGCTATGGTCCACCGGATCTACCGACCCGCAAGTCATAGCCGATCGCCCCGGCCCCTATGGAGTGGAATTGATCGATAATAACGGTTGTCGGAGCGAATTAGGCCCCATAGATATTGAATATGAACCGGCGCCTGATGTACATGTTCGCGCCTATACACTTCAGGGCGGCGGCCGCTACAGCGGTGACACACTGGAGGTTTGTCAGGGCCAGGCTGTGGAGGTTCGTTTGATTAGCTCAGCTGAAGAGTACACATTGAGCTGGTCCGTGGGTGGAAATGCTCCCGTGATTCGATATGACGGTAATACTGCCGCCATTCTGAATCAAGGCTTTTATGCTTTTGAACTCACTGTAACAGACACCACAAGCAACTGCTCGGCTTCGGATGCGTTTTACGTCCTTGTCCATCCACAACCCAACCTGCCGGTCCTAACCACTAGTCAATCCCCCCCCTATTGCGCGGGCGAAATGGTAGAAATTAGTGTCGATAATCCTCAGGCCAACCTAAATTACATTTGGAGTACAGGGGAAACCGGGGAAAGTATCATAGCCAACGCAGCTCAGCCTTACTCGGTCAGAGGTGTAAATGCTTTTGGATGTGAAGCTGAAAGCGAATCTATTATTGTCCATCCGCTGCCCGATGTCAGCTTCTTTCCGCTCGGTTGTTATGAGGAGTGCGGAGGCGTAGATATCTGCTTGCCAATTGCCGAAGGCAGCCGATTAGTGGAATGGTACCGAAATGGTACGTTAGAAAATATTCCGCCCAACCTTTCTCAAGTGCAAATCGACTCCTCGGGATACTATGCAGGTTTGATTGAGAATGCCTTTGGATGCCAACAACAAACAGACTCCATTCGATTTGATATTTTTTACGATGCCGGAATCGTAAATGGCTTTGTTTTTCTGGACCGCAATGGGGACAATATCTTTAACGCCGGAGACTCTCTGGTATCGAACCTCCGTTTGCGACTGTTTGAAAATATGACCCTACTGGACTCCACGCTGACGAACGGCGCGGGAGCTTATGAGTTCACGGATGTGCCCTTAGGCGATTATCGGATAGAACTCGACTCTTCCCAACTGCCGATCAATTGGAGGATCGTCCGCGGTGCAGACTCCATTCAATTAACTGACTGCGGTGAAGAAGTGATCATACCGGCTTTCATACTACAAGACTGTCCGGGTATCATTGACAGTGTCGATCTGACAGCCTGTACAGGCGACTCTATTTTGATTGAGAGCGTCTATTATACCACGGATACACTATTCGAAATCGTAGAAGTCATCGACGGCTGTCCGGAAGCTACGGTCTATGAATTACAGTTTTTTCCGGGTGGTGACACCACCACTGTGGAAAGGCTGGGTTGTGTTGGCGACACGCTGAATGTGAGGGGTGAAATGTTTTTCTCAGACACCTTAATAATCCAGTCTTTGACAAACACCTTTGGATGCGACTCCGTCGTATCGATCCAACTCACCTTTGAGACCGAACCTACTGTAGACAGTCTGATCACCTTATGCTCAGGGGATTCGGTACTGATCCAGGGAAACTGGTATGATCAGGATACAAGTTTTTCATATCTCGGTCAATTGCCCAATATTAGTTGTGATGTCCGCTTTGAGGTCGAAATACAGATTCAGCCTGCCTGGAATGTGACGTATAGCATCGAGGAGTCCTGCCCGTCCGCTTCGGATGGAAGTGTCGCGTTTACGCTCGGCAATCGAACGCTGGCTGGGCTTCGAAGCCTGGTCTTTGATGGCGTCGATTCGCTTCAACTGGAATGGAATAATCTCGCCGCTGGCGATTATACAGTCATTATGGAAGATATGGCAGGCTGCGTATATACCGAGACCATCGCAGTGACTGAAAGCGAGCCACTGGAAATCACCATCCCCGAAGTATCTATTCCTTGCGAGGGTGAAGCGGTTCAGTTGTCCGCCCAGTATATTTCAGGAGACAGTACCGGGCTTTTACTGAATTGGGAGGATGGAGGTGTCGGGTCGAATTTAGCCGTAAACCAGCCGGGCGATTATGTATTGAGAGTAATGACCGTTTGTGAAGATTTTGAGATTACCGGGCGTGTTCGCGTCGAAGGGGCCGATGGTGGAATACAGATGTATGTTCCCAATGTCTTCAGTCCCAACCAGGACGGCATAAATGACGTGTTTCAACCCACCTTTTCCAGCCCGGGACTCATTGGCTCCTACCGCTTACAGATTTATGATCGCTGGGGAAGTTTGCTCTTTGAATCGCAGGACCCTGCGGTGGGATGGAATGGCAGGTCTCGAGATCAGTTTCTAAACCCAGGCGTCTACGTATGGCGTATCGAGTGGACATCCGCGGCCTGTGCGGGCAGCACTTTTGTAGAAGAAAGCGGATCCATTAGTTTGTTGAGATAATGTCCTTCGGAAGTGAAAAACTCCAAACCCTATGGCCCTGGGCTGTTATTTTCCACTCCCGGGTCAAAAAAGAGGGCATAGCGCTGCGCAACAGTCGCCCTCCCTTTGTTGGAGGGCGAGTCCGAAGCCGGTTCGGTTTGTGTTGGGGGTTTCATTAAACTCTTATTAATTTTTGCGTATCTTACTCAGGCTATCGAAGAGGCGAAGGACCGAGCGAAGCCCCGGTATACACCGGCAATATAAAATACCGGATCAGAGAAGAATAGTGGAGTATAATGGAGAGAATAGAGGACAGAGTTAACCACCATGCCGGTGAATATAGGGGAGCTCCTGAGCGAGCTGTGTAGCATAGCGCCGTCCCCGGGGGACGGATGCCCCAAATAAGCGAGAAAACAAAAGAAATTGGGGTACGATTGAATACATACTTATCGTTTAATGGGTACAGAAAGTATGACATCAGATGAAATTATAGTTGCGATTCGGCGCATACTGCGGGCGGTAAACTTGGAAAGTAAGCGCTATGAAAAGCAGTACGGACTCAGTATGCCTCAAATGCTGGTACTGAGTTTTATCGTCCGAGAGCCCGATATGCGAACAACAAATAAAGCCATCAAGGATCATATGCAGCTCAATGCGAGTACGGTCACCGGCATATTAAAACGGCTGGCCAAAAAGGGGTTTACAGCCAACATACCCAATGCGGATGATCAACGTGGATCTATGATCGCCCTTACTCAGAGGGGCTTTGACCTAATCACATCGACACCCCCACCCTTGCAGATGAAGCTCGAGCAGGGCTTGGAAAAGCTCTCGGAATCGGATCAGCGAAAACTCAAACGCTACATTGAATTTGTCGTCCAATTACTCGAACTGGAAGAAGGTGATACCGCCCCTATACTTACCGGGGATTCTCTCTCCGAGGAAGAAGTTATTTAGTATAATTTGCTGTTAACTTTTTGTCATATAGCGGTCAGTTTATAAGAGAAAATATTGTTTCTATACAAACAAAGTATGTTTTTATACCTTTGCAGCCATTCGAATTGGTAACAAAAACATAGAAACGATATGGAGAATGTATTTACGAAGCAATTTTATTCCTTGAAATGGGCGACAATACTGCTTGTTTCTTTTTTTATGTCGAGCAATTTGTTTGCTCAGAAACAAATA
>CAZVFU010000099.1:0-7333 GCA_964626595.1 uncultured Saprospiraceae bacterium | reverse complement strand
AAAAAAGTGAGATAAATGCTTGTAAATCGGAAAAACTAAAGCTACATTTGCACTCGCTTTAGGAAATCTACTTTTTCACGAAAAGAAAAGACAGTGAATACATTAAGTTATAAGACGAACTCGACCAAGCCAGCAGATGTGCAGCGCGATTGGTACGTGATCGATGCCGATGGTGAAGTGGTGGGGCGTTTGGCGTCTCGTATCGCTCACGTTTTACGGGGGAAACACAAGCCCGAATTTACACCTCATGTGGATTGTGGAGACAATATTATCGTGCTCAATGCCGACAAAATCCGTTTTACCGGAAATAAAATGGCAGCGAAAGAATATCTCACCTACTCTCTGTATCCCGGTGGTCAAAAGAGCAAAACGGCAAAACAGATCATGACCCGAAAGCCGGAAATGATTATCGAAAATGCGGTGCGGGGCATGCTACCGAAAAATAAACTCGGTGCAGCTATGTTTAAAAAATTATTTGTGTACACGGGTACAAAGCACCCTCATGGTGCTCAGAAACCTCAAGCGTTTAAATTTTAAGAACCTATGGAAATGATCAACACATCCGGGCGACGTAAATCATCGGTGGCTCGTATATACATGACAAAAGGCGAGGGGAATATTCTTGTCAATGGAAAGACCTTTAAAGAGTATTTTCCGCAACAGCATGTTCAATTGGAAATCGACCGACCTTTCCGTGTTTTGGAAATCGAGAATGGTTTCAATATCAAAGTGAATGTGACCGGCGGTGGATTCAAAGGCCAGGCTGAAGCTATTCGCTTAGCTATTTCCAAGGCTCTCGTTGAATTGAATGAGGATTTCAGAAAGCCCCTCAAAAACGAGAAACTTCTCACGCGAGATGCCCGAGAGGTGGAACGCAAGAAATATGGTAAGCCGAAGGCGAGAAAGAGCTTCCAGTTCTCCAAGCGGTAAATCCCTTTTATTCATTTTACGAATTGACAATAACCCATATCATGGAAAAAATAGAACAACAATCTCTTTTGGAAGCCGGTGTACATTTCGGCCACATGAAGAAAAAGTGGAACCCAAAAATGCGTCCCTACATCTTCATGGAGAAAAAGGGAATCCACATTATAGACCTCAACCGCACCATCGAGTGTATGGAGAGCACGGGACGGGCTCTAAAGCAATTAGCAAAGTCCGGCAAGAGTATTTTATTTGTAGCGACAAAGAAACAAGCGCGCGACATCGTTCGAGAAGCTGCGCTATCTGTTGAAATGCCTTTCGTAACCAATCGCTGGTTGGGAGGTATGATGACTAACTTTTCGACGATTCGTCGTTCCATCAAAAAAATGCAGAACATTGATCGCATGTTGGCTGATGGTACGTTGGATAATGTAACAAAGAAAGAACGTCTCACACTCAGCCGTGAACGCGATAAGCTGGAAAGAGACTTAGGAGGTATTGCCAAGCTAAACCGACTTCCACACGCCGTTTTTGTTGTGGATATCGCGCATGAGCATTTAGCTATTGCCGAAGCCAAAAAGCTAGGTCTCAAGACCTTTGCAATGGTTGATACCAACTCCAACCCTAACGAAGTGGATTTTGCTATTCCTTCAAACGATGATGCAGCTACTTCCATTGAGGTTGTTATTGACTACGTCACGCAATCCATCAAAGAAGGTCTGGATGCCCGACGAAAAGAAAAGAAACAAAGCAAAGATGGCGAGGACGCCTAGTTTGCACCTATTCATTTTACCCACTCGATAAAAATAGAGCATGAGTATATCAGCAGCGGAAGTAAAAAAACTCAGAGATCATACCGGAGCCGGTATGATGGACTGCAAAAAAGCTTTGAAAGAAGCTGAAGGAGATTTCGACAAAGCCATTGAAATCCTTCGTAAAAAAGGACAGAAACTATCTGCCAAACGCGCCGATAGAGACGCCAAGGAAGGTGTTGTCATGGCTATGGTCAATGATGATAAAACCAAAGGAGTTGTTATCAAGCTTAGTTGTGAAACCGATTTCGTAGCCAAAAATGACGATTTTGTCCAGCTGGCTCGTAAAATGGCTGGCATTGCTTTAAGTGAATTTCCAGAATCTAAAGATGACCTTTTAAATCAGAAATTTGAAAGCATTACAATTGGAGAGAAAATAACCGAGCAAATTGGAGTTATTGGTGAGAAAATTGAAATGGCTGAATACGAGCGCATTGAAAGTGATATGGTCGTTTCCTATATTCATATGGGACATAAAGCCGGTGTCATCTTAGGCCTCAACCAAGCTGGTGAAGCGGAAGAGAAAGCCGGTCGCGACGTAGCCATGCAAGTGGCCGCTATGCGCCCTGTCAGTGTCTCGAAAGACGATGTGCCCCAAGAGACCATCGATAAAGAATTGGAGATCGGACGAGAGATTGCACTTAAAGAGGGGAAACCTGAGGCTATAGTTGACAAAATTGCTCAAGGAAAACTAAACAAGTTTTTCAAAGAAAATACGCTTTTGCATCAAGCCTTTGTGAAGGATGGAAAAAAGTCTGTAGAACAATATCTGAAATCCGTGTCACCGAATCTCACGGTAACCGGCTTCAAGCATATTGAACTTGGATAATATTTTTAAAGAGAGCGAAATGAAAGTTTCGCTCTTTTTTTAGGCCTAATTGTAAGTTCCAACTAATACTACCATATGTCTTTGCGATACAATCGTGTACTACTGAAACTCAGCGGAGAAACTCTCATGGGAAATCAAGGGTTTGGTATTTCCACTGAAAAGCTACAACACTATGCCGAACAAATAAAAATGGCCTGGGAACTCGGGGTTGAAATTGCCATTGTGATTGGAGGTGGAAACATATACCGGGGGCTCAATGCCGATCAGTCAGGTATTGAACGAGTGCAAGGGGACTATATGGGTATGATGGCCACAGTGATTAATGGTATGGCTCTGCAATCGGCGCTGGAATTAAAGGGTATGAAAACCCGTCTTATTTCAGCCATAGAAATGAAACAAATCGCTGAACCTTACATTCGGAGGAAAGCTATCCGTCATCTGGAAAAAGGACGGATTGTCATCTTTTCCGCAGGCACAGGCAGTCCTTATTTTACAACAGATTCTGCCGCTGCTTTACGTGCAAATGAAATCAATGCAGAAGTCATTCTGAAGGGAACCCGCGTTGATGGAATTTACTCTTCCGATCCCGAGAAAAACCCAGAAGCCACCAAATTTGATAAACTGTCCTTTGTAAAGGTCATCAGTCTCGGCTTGAGCATTATGGATATGACTGCGTTTACACTTTGTCAGGAGAATAATCTTCCTATTATTGTATTCAATGTCAACCAAAAGGAAAACCTCAAAGCTGTGGTTCAAGGGCAAGAAGTGGGCACCTTAGTATCAGACTAATTTTATAGTTTCATCTTAGAATTGCCCTATTGCTTAGTTACATTTTATCCTAATGCAATTGAGGCCAGACTTACACGAGAGTCTGGGATCTGCAGAACGAGTTGAGCGACGGCTTCTAGTGTGGCTCCGGTTGTGATTACATCGTCCACGAGCAGATAGTGTCCGGCTGGAATTTTGCTCTTTTCCATTTGAAAAGAAAACGCATCTATAACATTAGCCATACGTTCCTGACGGCTTTTCCGAGTTTGTGTAGCGGTGTAAGCATGCCGTTGAATCCATTTAGACCGCGTCGGGATTTGAGTGGCATCCGAAATACCCTGAGCAAATATTTCACTTTGATTGAATCCTCTTAATCTCTTTTTTCGAGCGTGGAGAGGGACAGGAATGATTCCTCGAACATCAGAAAGAAACGCACTCTTTCGGAGTTTTTCTCCCAAACGGTGCCCTAACATCCGGCCTATCTCCTTTCTTCTTTCGTATTTAAACTTTCGAAGGAGGGTTTGGCTCAGTTCCCCTTTCTTGTAGTCCAATAAACTGGTTGCACCCTGGATAGGAACTCGACCAAAAAAATGTAATGATACTGGATTTTCTTCATACAGGTGATAATCCGTTTCGACATAATTGGCCAGGCAATGGACGCAAAAGTGATGATTTTGAGCAGCTGTCCGCTTTCGACAATGCAGGCACAACCGAGGAAAAGCAACATGCCAGGCCGCTTGTAACCACTTTTGCCACTGCATCTTTTATCTCAATTTAATATTGACCATTTTCTCCCGGCCATCGCGCAATATTCGCAATAGCAGAATATCCGGAGTATCTTCACTGTAGAGCACGGACTCCATTTCTGACACCGAGTCTACCGGAATGTCATTTATAGATAAAATGAGGTCGTAGGGCTTCAATCCTCCATATTGGGCGGCACTGCCAGCTTCCGTTTCGAGGATGAGGACCCCTTCTGTTTGCTCGATATTAAGATAATTCGCAAGTTCTTTATCCATATTGGTCACGGATATTCCCATGTCCTGATTCGTGGAGCGAACTAAAATTTCTTCTACAATTTCCTGAACATTTTCTACTGGTATGGCAAAGGAATACCCTGCAAATACGCCCGTCGGTGTTGCAATAGCTGAATTGATACCAAGAAGTTCTCCTTGAGCATTAACGAGTGCCCCGCCTGAATTGCCGGGATTTATTGCGGCATCAGTTTGAATAAAATTCGTAAAAGTATGTTGTCCCTCATCGACGCGAATATCCAAATCGCGCCCTTTAGCACTCACTATTCCCGCAGTTACCGTTGAGGTTAAGTAATCAAATGGATTTCCAATAGCCAACACCCAATCTCCTACCCTAATATCTTCCGTGTTGGCCCATGGGATAGTAGGTAAATCCATGGCTTCAATTTTTAAAACAGCAATATCTTCTTCTGGAGCAGTACCTACCTTCTCTGCTTCAAAGGATCGTCCATCGTGCAGCGTTATCGTTATTACATCCGCAAATTCAACAACGTGGTTATTCGTCACAATGAATCCATCTGATGAAAAAATCACTCCACTGCCACTACCTTCGCGACGATAGAAAGGAGACATGCCTCTTCCAAAAAATTGTTCAAAGGAAAACGGACGGCGTTGTCTACGACTTTCAACCTTTTCTTGACTTTCTGAAGCTTTTATATGGACCACGGCTGGCGTGGCCAACTCAGCTGCCTGAGAAAAAGAAAAAATATCCTCTTCGGAGTTGTTCCCACTGCGGTCAGAATGAAAACTAGCGGTTTGAACCGGCAGGCCGGGTTGAAACCGGTCTACTGAAGTCTTGTTTGCCTGTGTATTAGAAAGGTCGATCACACCAAAATGCACAGCGGCAGCCGCGAATAAAAACGCGATCATACCACCTAGGAGGCCGGAAAAAAAATGTTTTATCGTCATAGTTGCAGATTATTTCTTCTTAAACGATAAAAATAGCTATTCCCTTGCCTCTAACCTATGCAAGAGTAATGAAGCTTGATTTTTATACAAAAAATTATCGTCCTCGGACAAACGCTTCAGCTTCAATTGGCATTCGCTTAAGCAGGAATTTAGTCGAGCCGAGGATAAAAGAGAAAAATAAGTAGCCGCATCAATTACCATAAATGGGGCACTGCGATCCGCTAAAATCTCCTCAAATTTATTTTTGGCAGCTGTAAAATTCTGCGACTGATACATGAGTAAGGCTTCGATCAATTTTACCTTAGGTTGCTTACGCAAACTGTCATCCAGGGTGCCTATAAAGTCCCTTGCTCCCGAAAAGTTTTCATCCAGATACAATTGATTGAGTCTTTGAGTAAGAGAAATATCCTCGACCGATCGCTCAATGCCTCGAAGGTGTACCTGTGCATACGCATCCCAGTCAGAAATTTGAGATCCGGAATTGACCTCCGAAATTGGACAAGAGAGGTAAACCGCAACAATTAAAAACAAGAGAAACAGCAATAAGCCCCACCGATTACTCTTCCGCCTCGGCTTCTCAGGCATATTCCCTGGCTTTACATCCGCTTCCCACGTATTCATTTGTTCTCTTAAACTCTTAGCTTCAGCTTGCTCAAGAGCCTCCCTGGCCAGAATAAAAGAACCATACTCCTGCCTCAGATTTTCATCGGCCTGGAGCTTTTGATTGAAATCAGCCTGTTCACTGGCAGTCATTTCGCGGAAATAGAATCGCTCAAACCGCTCTATTTGATTGTCTTCCATGCTTCATGCAAATATTGTCCTAATTGAGGACGTGTTTTAATCAATTGCATCAGTTCTTTCATACATCTATACTTTCTTTTTCGGGCGTTTGCAGATCGTCCCAGATCCAGAGCTTCTGCGATCCGCTCCATGGGGTAACTTTGGGCCCAAAGTAAAAGGACCTCTCTGCATAATGGCTTAAGCTCGTCTAAAACCCCAGATAATGCCCCTGATAATTCCTTTCTATCAAAGTATTCATCAGCGGCATTCGCTGCTGAGAGCTCAAGTTCATTTCCTTCCAAATCATCCAATGATGTCCAGTTTTTGCGACTACGCATGTGATTCCGGCAAGTATTCTTTCCTATTCCTATCAAGAAGGTATCCCACTTACTTTCACTTCGAAATCGCCCTTCGCGGACAAGACGATCAAAAATAATAATCGATTCTTGTAAAACATATCGAATATCGTGATCATCACCTCCATATTTAAGAACAAATTGGGCTATGGTCCTATTGACCTTTTCATGAGTGTATAAAAGTTTAAGTGCTGCATTTCGTTTGGATCCCCCCGAACAAATATCAGCAACTATACCTGACTCTTCATTACTTAGTGTGTTCGTAGGCTCCAAGCGTTCCAGATTTAATTAATAATATTATTGTCGACTCCTCATTTTCTCTATATCGTTGAAAACGAGCAGAATAATTTATTCTAATTTACGAAAATAAAATAATTCGGTGAATGAGGGCCTTAAAATTATCCTAAAAGCACTCTCATTATCGATATAAGAGAAATTTATATGTGTTTGAATTAATATTAGCGAAAAAAGACCTTATTTGGCGTTTTATCTTGTGACCATCATAATAATAACATTACATCTTCTTTTTATTATTTATTTATAAAACGGAGCGACCACTTGAGATCCCCCCTGCTTCCATGCTGAACAAGTGGTCGCTTTTTTATTCTCTGGGCTTTTTGGGGCCTCCCCGGCTAGAGTCCTCCTAATGAAACAATGGGTTTTCCTCCAATTTACATTTACTAGAATCAGACTTATCTGGCCGGGGCGCTACGTTTCGCTACTCGTTCAGTCCCCCTCCTCCATCCTCGAAAAGGTCTCCTTAGATACCTTTTCGAGGATGGAGGAGCTTCACTCGGTCCTCCCGCTATTCCATAGCTACGGACCCCTCGCTGCGGATTACAGCCGCAGCGAGGGCAGCTTCACATCGCTAGTCCAAAATGCTTAAGACTCATTTGATCTTTTAAGCAATAAAATCATCAT
>CAZVFU010000098.1:0-7354 GCA_964626595.1 uncultured Saprospiraceae bacterium | reverse complement strand
GCATCCTGCGCTCCCACCAGCACCTGATCCTTATCCTGAACGATGCGGTAAGAATGCGTAGCCAGACTGCCACAATGACTGCAAATCGCATGCACTTTGGTTACATATTCGGCCACAGCCATCAGTTGAGGCATGGGACCAAAGGGTTCCCCTTTATAATCCATATCTAAGCCGGCGATGATGATGCGCTTGCCATCCAAAGCGAGCTGTTGACAGATCTTAACGATCCGATCGTCAAAAAACTGGGCCTCGTCCAGACCGATCACCTCAACCTCCTTGACTTTTTGGCGAATATGCTCCACCTCTCCTATCGGCATAGCATGAAAGGCCCGCTCATCATGAGAGACCACTTGCTCTTCGTGATAACGCTGATCCACGGCCGGCTTAAATACACGGACTTCTTGCTCGGCAATTTGAGCGCGCTTCAAACGACGAATTAATTCTTCTGTTTTTCCAGAAAACATGGATCCACATATTACTTCGATCCATCCACATCGTTGTCCTTTAGAAAAAGGTTCTAAAAACATAGTTCGCCATTATATGAAAAAGCTGTATATTTGTACAACCATTTGATTATCTGCATGCAACACCTTACATAAAACCCTAAGATTACTACATGAACATTCACAATATAAAAAATCCCGTAGACAAAATTCTCCGAAGGCTCGAAACGTTGGATGAAGGTAAGGAATTACACGAATTAGATCGACAATTCCTGACCCGACAGTTGCAGGAAGCCTATAACGCCCTGCACGATTCGAGTCCGGCACCTGCTGAACCGGAGGAAGAACCGCATCCGGGCAAAAATAGTATCTTCGAATTTGATGAAGAAGCGGTCTCCGCAGACCGCCCGGCGGACAGCCCCACACCCCCTGAACCCGAACCAGAAAAAAAACCTCAAGCAACTCAAACGCCACCTCCAAAAGAGGTGGAAATGGAGGTCGTTGAATCCCAAAAAGAAGTGAAGCCCGTAGAGAAACCTGAAGTTCCGCAACCTTCACCCGCCGCATCTAAGAAACCGGCAAGTGCGGATACAGCTGACTATGATGAGGATATTGAATCCCTTTTTCAAATAAAAGAGTCTACCGAGCTCAGCGAACGACTCAGTCGACTCCCCATCGACGATATCTGGACAGCCATGGGCTTAAATGAACGGATTTTTACCCAAAATGAACTCTTTCAGGGTAAAATGGATGAATTCAAATCGACAGTCAAAGAGCTCAACGAAAGTGAATCGTTTGCCGAAGCCAAAAAACTTTTGGCAGAAGGGCCCGTTGTAGAATTTGACTGGACCGCACCGGATCGAAAAAATATTGCGAAAAACTTTATTCGCCTGATCAAGCGGAAATACTCATAAAAAACCTGCTCCCATGAAATGGAAGCACGCTTTGCGTCCCGCTCTTATCCTAGTCGGTTTGATGTGGCTGTTTCACCTCCTGCAACTCGTCGTTCAGCAACAATGGGTGCATTTGGGCATTCTGCCTAGAAATATGGATGGCGCTGTGGGCATCCTCACAGCTCCTCTCATTCATGGGAGTATCCAACACCTAATTTCCAATACCTTTCCCATGATTTTTCTCATGGTCGTCCTGGATCTCGCTTATCCAAGATCTGCACGCTATGCCTTCTTACTCATTTACGTCGGTACCGGAATAGGCATGTGGTTATTTGCGCGGTCGAATTACCATATTGGGGCCAGTGGTGTGGTTTACGGATTGGTTGCCTTTCTATTTTGGACCGGAATCTTTCGCCGCAACATCCGTTCTATCGCTCTGAGCCTGGCGATTCTGTTTTTGTATAGCGGCTACATTTGGGGCGTATTCCCCAATAAGCCCGGTGTTTCCTGGGATGGTCACCTGATCGGCGCCCTCGTGGGTGTCGCGGTAGCCTATTTTCTACGAAACCGAATTGAACCTGTAGACAAGCCTACCTATAGCTATTTGGAAGAAGAGGCGCCCGAATCTTACTATTTTGACCGCAATATATTTGACAGGGATTCTGAAGATGACCAGAATTAATTTATCTCGCTCTGTACTTTTCCAGGACTCTTCGAACCGATCCACACTCTTTCAATTTTTCCAGGGCCTGCTCCGCACTTTCTCCCAGCTCGTCTTGAATAATTCTGGCAGCTCGCCGCCATAGCTTTTCGTTGCTGAGCTGCATGTCTACCATGCGATGATTCTCGACGCGGCCCAACTGAATCATCAGGCTGGTGCTGATCATATTTAAAACAAGCTTTTGAGCTGTTCCGGCTTTCATCCGGGAACTTCCCGTAACCACTTCCGGCCCAACGACGGGCACAATAGGATGTTCAACGGCTTTGGTAAGTGGTGCGCCCGGATTGCAGGAAATGCAACCTGTGGTGATTCCGTTTTTCCGTGCATCTTTCACCCCCCCGATCACATAGGGTGTCGTTCCTGAAGCGGCAATCCCCACCACGGTATCTAAACTCGTCAGATGATAGGCTGAAAGATCTTTCCAGGCTTGTTGGGTATCATCTTCCGCATGCTCTACAGCCGTTCGGATGGCTGAATCGCCACCCGCTATCAAGCCCACCACCCAATCTGGTGGCACACCAAAAGTTGGGGGACACTCGCTCGCATCCAGAATACCCAGACGCCCACTCGTTCCTGCACCGATATAAAACAATCGCCCCCCTTCTCGCATTTTGGGCGCCGTTTCCTCAACCAGAGCGGCAATGTCCGGCAACACTTTTTGGACGGCGAGGGCTACCTTTTGATCTTCCTGATTGATGATCTGAAGCAATTCAGTTACAGATTTTTTCTCCAGATCGCGGTACAGCGAATCGGACTCTGTAATATTTTTCATCTTTTTTTCCATAATAGAAGTAGGTATAAGCCCAAGAAGGTCAAGCTGCCGTTAACAGCCAAAATTAAAAAGCCCAGGTTCAGACCGCCCAGCAGGGAGCTCGAATAATAATCAAAAATCAGTGAAAAAACAGGTGCGAAAAGACAAATCGCCACGACTGGCCAGCCATTTAGGGGCTGTCGGACAGTCATAGAAAACAAAAACAATCCCAAAATGGGTCCATAAGTGTATCCCGCTGCCTTAAATAACTGATTAATTACTGCATCATTATTGAGGGCGTGAAAAATCACGATAATCAAGAACAACAAAACAGAAAAAGCGATATGAGTATAAATCCGCCAGCGACGCTCCACACCCTGCGGCCGCTCCTGGCGTTCAAATCCGAGAAAATCCACACAAAAAGAAGTCGTCAGGGAAGTCAACGCACTATCCGCACTGGAATAGGCGGCGGCGATTAGCCCCAGAACAAACAAAACACCCACACTCAGCGGGAGGTATTCGAGTGCCATCATGGGATAGAAAAGATCAGTTTCTGTCGGGACGGAAATCTGCTGCTCTGTGGCAAATTCGTACATCAGGGCACCCAGAAAGAGAAATAATAAATTTGCCCCAACGAGAATCACTGTAAAACTATACATGTTCTTTTTCGCCTCTCCAATATTTCGGCAACTCAGATTTTTTTGCATCATATCCTGATCCATTCCCGTCATCACAATGGTAATCAAAGCCCCACTCAAAACCTGTTTTCCAAAAAAATTCGGATCTGACCACATATGGTCGAAAAAAAATAGCTGCCCATATTTACCGGAACTAACCCGACTCACCATTTCAAATACCGACTCGTCCAGGGCAGAACCAATAGCAAAAATGGTGAGAATTACTGCTGTAAGCATGCTCAGGGTCTGAAGCGTATCCGTGTAAACGATGGTTTTGATGCCGGCCCGAAAGGTATAAACCCAAATGAGTAGAATGGTCACCATTACAGTAATTTGGAACGGAATCCCCATGGCGTCCATTACAAATTTTTGGAGCACAATAGCAACCAGGTAGAGTCGAAAAGCCGCACCTATCGTTCTGGAAAGCAGAAAATAGGCTGCACCCGTCTTATAAGCTTCCCAGCCCATTCGCTGTAAAAGGAGACCATAAATAGACGTTAGGTTCAGACGGTAATATAGCGGCATCAGCACTTCAGCAATAAGCACATAGCCCAAGACATACCCCATGACCATTTGCATGTAAGAAAAACCCTGATTGACTCCGCCGGCGCCGACTACACCAGGAATAGATATAAACGTGACACCAGACAGGGTGGCTCCTACCATCCCAAAAGCGACTAAAACCCACGGACTCGAACGACCGCCCAGGAAAAAGGTAGCATTATCCGTTTTCCGTCCCGTGAAATAGGAGATTAGTAATAAGAGAGCAAAATACCCTACTAAAATACCTCCTATCATTTGAGCTGTCAAATGATGCCCCATACCTTAAAATCTCACATTAAAGTTTATTCCTGCAGTTTCGGACCAAAGGCTAAATCCCCAGCATCTCCTAAACCCGGAACAATATAAGACCGGGCTGTCAATTCCTCATCTACGGCGCCAACCCATTGATGCACTTCCGGAAATTTACGTTGAACATAGTCCAAACCGTTTTGGGAGGCGATAATCGTGGCTACATGGATAGCCTTAGGTGTGCCATATTCTAGCAAGGCATCTAACCCACTCTCTATAGAGGAGCCCGTAGCGATCATCGGGTCCGCCACAATAAGCTGCGCATCCGTTAAGTCAGGGCAAGTCACATACTCGAGTGAAATTTCAAACTTCCCCCCTTTGTGGTGCTTGCGATAGGAAGAGATAAAAGCACAATCCGCATCGTCAAAACAGGAAATGATCCCATTTTGAAACGGTAAACCCGCTCGCAGGATCCCAGCGATCACGATTCGCTCATCGGGCAAGTCCATTTCCGCTACCCCCAGTGGGGTTGAGATTTCCGCAGAAGAATAAGCAAACTGTTTGGAAATTTCGTACCCCATAATCATCCCAATACGCTCCATGTTGGTGCGAAAGCGCAATCGATCTGCCTGAATGTCTTGATTTCGCATCTCAGCAATAAACTTGTTAATCACGGAATGGGAATCTGAAAAGTTGTGCCGCATAGTTCAAATTTTTGGAAATATAAGAACTTTCAGTGGCATTCGAAGGATATCCAAAAACCATATTTCTAATTTGTATCACCTCAAAAGCCACGCCGGGGTCAAAACGAGAAAAAATAAGTAGTCAGAGCGAACGGAATCCTACTGAGATACGTTTAATTTATATAAATTATTCGGAAAAATCCCGATTTCCTCGTAGATTAGGTAATTATATGGAACGAGCAAATATTTGGTGTGTACTTTTTACAGTCGTGTTAGTCACGAGCTTTGGCTTCGCGTCTGCGCAAACGACTGTGCAACCCAAATCTGTGAGTGATAATTCTGTAGGCATTATTTACGACACTGAATGGAGTGCGCAGGCCCGACTCATTACCCGAGGATTTGGTCTAGGGTTTCATTGGGGCGAAATTGAAACTTATTACAAGACTAACATTTACAGTTTTCACCTCGACTTTTTCCGGCATGTGAAGCAAAGTCGCCAGAATCGACGGCCATCTATTTACAATTCTATCGCCCGACCTTTCGCCTATGGAAAGCAAAATAGTTTTTTTTCTCTCAAAGCCGGTCTGGGATCCAAACGATATTTTTCAGAAAAAGCCCGTCAACGCGGATTGGCGATCGGTTTCACCTATCAGGGGGGGCTGGCACTGGGATTCGAAAAGCCGTATTATTTAGAAGTGTTAAATGATGGTGACTTCAACCAGCAACCCACTATAGATATCAAATACGAAGAAGAGACAGCCGATCAATTCCTAGACTTATCTCGAATAGAAGGTGCCTCCGGCTTTTTTAAGGGCTTAGGAGAAGCCAGTATTATTCCCGGTCTTCACGGCCGAATTGAATTGAATTTTGCCTGGGGAGCGTTTGAAGAAGAGGTGCGGTCACTGGATGTCGGATTACTGTTAGAAATTTACCCTCGAACGATAGATCTGATGATAAATGAGCAAAATGCTCCTTATTTTTTGCACTTTTACATCAATTTTCAAATTGGAAAACGATCGTAGGAAAAAGCATTTTGATTTATGATAGAATTGCCCGTAGTAGAATCCAAAAAGGAACGCCGTCGAAAGCCGAAATGGCTACGCGTCAAACTCCCCATTGGACAGGAGTATAAAAAGGTTCGAAATTTAGTTGATAAATACGAACTCAACACCATTTGCCAAAGTGGAAATTGTCCCAATATGGGCGAATGCTGGGGTGCCGGTACCGCTACTTTCATGATTTTAGGAAATACCTGTACGCGCTCTTGTTCATTTTGCGCGGTGAAGACCGGTCGACCGCCAGAATACGATGAGGACGAGCCGCGTCGAGTAGCTGAAGCCATCCGATTGATGGAAGTGAAACACGCCGTGATTACCAGTGTGAATCGCGACGAACTCAAAGACAGAGGGGCTGAGATTTGGTACCAAACTGTCGCTCAGGTCAAAGAAGAAAGCCCCTCCACCACTATAGAAACTCTTATTCCTGACGTGCGTGCTGCATGGGATGCTCTGGAGCGCATGATTAGTCCCGGGCAGGAAGTGGTGTCGCACAATATGGAAACCGTTGAGAGCCTGTATCGTAAGGTGCGTCCGCAAGCCAAATATCAGCGTTCATTAGATCAAATCCAGCGCACAAAGGATTATGGGAAGCGCACGAAGTCGGGCATCATGGTCGGCCTGGGTGAAACGAAAGAAGAGGTCTTCAAAATTATGGATGACCTCGTCGCCCACGGATGTGATGTATTAACCATTGGTCAATATTTACAGCCCACGAAACAGCACCTCGAAGTAGCTGAGTACGTGCATCCCGACATCTTTAAAATGTACGAAGAGGTTGGTATGGAAAAAGGCTTTGACTTTGTAGAAAGTGGCCCTTTAGTTCGGTCTTCCTACCACGCCGAGCGCCACTTATAGGATATCAATTTTTGTTTTTGGGGCGTCCACGCGATGATCCGGCAGGCCGGATCTCGCGTGCGCTACGCTACACTGCTCGCTATTCGCTCGGCCGCTGGCTTATGCGCTGGCGCTGCATAAACCGCGTCTGCCCTTCGGGCACAGTTTCGCATCGCTGACGCGGGGTAAAGTTAAATATGCTATCTTCCATTCCTATTTACTTTTGCATAAGAAATAAGGCGCTGGAATACTGTCTACTCAACTAATTTTCAGGTGCTCAGACAGATACGGTAAACAGCCTAGTCCAATAATAAGTTTGGGCAAATATAAAACGTTCGCCCATTTTTTTCGGAGGAAAAACGATATATTAGATGAATAAAATTTGATTTGATACGCCCCATTCATCTTTGCAGCCCGCGCCCCCAACCCCTAAAGGGGAGCCCTTCCCTCGAATAAATTTATAAGCCTATGACTAAAAAGACCCTTTACAAATGGAAGGCAT
>CAZVFU010000097.1:0-7434 GCA_964626595.1 uncultured Saprospiraceae bacterium | reverse complement strand
CGTGCCAAAAGGTGGCATAACCAGCCTCTTCCAAAGGAGCAATACAAGGTTCTACCGCTCCAATCAGGGTCTCTGAACAGCCCCAGCTATTTGTCCCCTCATAACATTCCTCAAACTCGGGTTCTTCAACTAAGAAAGAAATGGCATCACCGCAATTGTCATTCTCAGAGGGAATCCCTTGCGTGACTTCAATGGTAAAATTACCCACGCCCTCCTCAGGGGTGGCCAGCCACAGATATAGATTAGAAAGGTCTGAAGGTGAAAATCCGCAGAGATCGAATCGAACAAAGCCTTCTGTATCTAATTCTTCAATTAATAAGGTGGCTCCATCACTATCCTGATAGAGAGCCTCACCAAAAGTTAAATCTACCGGACAGGGATTGCTTAAGGAAAAAAGAGCAGCTGCCACCTCAGTCGCTGTTCCGCCCATAAACTCCAAAGTGATATATCGGCTATTCTCATTGACTTCTAGTTTGTAAAAAACGGAGCTATCTGCACCTGCAACACCGAAATCCTGAATGTTAACCGCAGCCAGATTTGTTTCCCAGGGGCTGACACCTTCAAAATTCCCGCTCAGAACCTTTGACTGAGTCATACTAATCCAACCATCTACCGGATTCGCCTGAGCATCGCATGGGAAATCATGGGTTTGCGCCGAAAGTGCTGACCCTGACTGCAAACTTGATAAAACAATAAAAATAGAAATCAAAAGAATAAAACGTTCCATATTATATTATATACGAAGGATTATATATAAAAGCTGCTTTATGTTAATAAACCAGAACTAATGTAGAAAAAAATTACAGCTTAAAGCTTAAAATAAAGAAAACCATAGCTGAAAAAAGAAATATACAATGATTTCCTTACATGCCATTCCTAGGACAATATATATTACCTCGCCAGGATTTTGGCTATAAGTAGGGAGTCACAAAGCCCCTTTGATTTCCATTCGAGAAAGGTCTGAGTAGGTCTTAAAAAACAACACTCTAGCTTGAATAGCCCATACCCCGGGCAAGGGATAGTAGGGGCGCCGGCCCTTGGGCCGTGCGGTCTGAGGATCGCAATCAGCGATTCCGAGGACGGAACCCCCGCATAGCCCGACCCTCGAGGCTCCGCTTTCAGTCGGAGCCTCGGGGATGCCCCCAAGACATTATTCTAGCGCACCAAAGTGAGGCTAAATACCTCTGAGCGTTGCTCGTTCTCGAAAGTGTATTTTAAAAGAACCGTAAATACCTGCGGATCCTGCTTTTGCCCGCGAAACATGCCATTCCACCCTTCGCCCCGAATATTGGGCGGAAAGTCCCGGCGCTCGAATATGAGATTGCCGGAGCGATTGAAAATCTGGATTTCATCAATGCGATCGAGTTCTGCCGAAGCGGTCTGAATGAAGAAAAAGTCATTGACCCCATCATCGTTCGGCGAAAAAACGTTGGGGACAAATACCAGCTCTTCAATGGGCGGCAGTAGATTTATCTGATCCGTCAGGATACAGCCGCCTGTTGTCGTTAAATAATAATCAATCCTAGTCGGACCGCGAATGGTCCAGTCAAAGGGAAAGCATTGAAAACAACTGTCACGGGTATTCACCACCCACACCCAACTGTCAATCTCATCTTCGGACAAATCAACCTCAGGTGTAATGCTAAGGTTTTGCCCCAAATTGACATCTCCATCTTCACCAATATCAACCCATATCTGATCAATCCCATCACGCACCTCAAAACTCGTTTCCTGCTGACATCCCTGACGGTCGTAAACCTCAAGTGCATAATTGCCCGGCTGCAGATTATTGAGAGAAGCAGACTCCACCGTATCTCCGTCCAAAATATAAGTAAAGGGACCCACACCTAAAGTGTCTAGCCCCTGAATTTCAATGCCTCGCAGAGTATCTTCAATGCATACCTGGTCAAAGGACTGATACGCCAACGGCCATTCATTAGGATCTGCAAATGCAATCTCAAAGGTGTCACGGCTCACACAAAAACGGTCTCTATCCTGCACCGTAACTACAAATTCTCCAGGTCCCTGCAGACTGGCCTCCAGCTCATCTGAAGAACTGACAATTCGACCTGAAAGGGCTTGCCACTGATACTCGTACTCCGCAGGATTACTCAAGATGATCTGGTAAATGGCCGTACTATCCAAACATCTCAAGGTGTCATTGCTCTGCAAACTGAAGGTGGGAGGCTGCGAGCTGGCCTGCACGCTGAGACTGTCTATGGTTTCGCATTGAGCGTCATTGGTATACCGGACCGTATACAAACCGGGGACACTGACCACGGGCTGTTGCCCCGTGTGGGTATAGGCTTCCGGACCCGACCATCGGTAGGTGTAAACGCCATCTGCTCCGAGCCATTCGATGGTATCGCGCAAATTATCGCAAGCCAGAATCGGCAATGACCAGTCGGCTTGTGGAAATTTGGGCTCCTCAGAAAGATAAATGGAATCAATACCTGTGCAGCCATTAGCTCCGGTTACTGCGGCTGTGAGGTAGTCTCCCGGCGGATATTCCAGCTGGGTTTCGGTGCTGACCACCTGGCCATCATCCCACCATTCAATAGTTTCATCAGCTGCAATATTAATTTGGATGGGAACAATGGGACGGTCACAATTGGTAAATAAGCTATCGGGAACATTCACCTCGGGCAGTTCCAGATCGGCAAAAACATCAAGCGAGTCAACAGTAAAGCAGCCATTTTCATCCGTAATGGTAAGTCCATATTTCCCTGGTCTTTGGAGAGTGGGCTCCCTCTCATCAGAGGTGAAGCCCAATGGCCCTTCCCACTGAAACTGAGGATCGCTTGCCTGAATATCAACTTCAGCCTGGACTTCAGGCTGATTGCACGATAAAGTATCGGCAGCAAGGGTGACTACTGGTGGGATGGTATCCACCTGAACGTCAACCGTCAGGGTATCCAAACAAATTCCGCGTTCTCTGATAATAAGTCGGTAGCTACCGGCTTCAGCAATTTCAATCTCAGACCCCACCTGAAGTATACCCGTCGGGCGGATCCAGAGAGTCGCATCAGGCATACCCTCAATCTGAGGTCGTAGGGTGTCTGTGCGTTGCGTACAATCTAAAATGTACAGGCTGTCGATATTGCTGACTGTCGCTTGCACTTCATCCTGTCGAACTTCGACGGATAAACTATCTACACAACCATTATCGCCTTGATAAACAAAGGCATAAGCACCCTCCCCTACCGTGGGCGCCCATTCGCTTAAGACAGATCCATCAGATGAACGCCAAAAAAAGCTATTCCACTCGCTGCTGTCCGCTTCGGGAATGAGTTGGAGACGATCTTGATCGCAGGGAATCAAAGTGTCCTGCACCTGCACCTCGGCCAAAGTGGTATCTTGATCTATCATAAATCGGCCTGATCTTTTACAGCCATTAGCGCCGGTGATCTGCCATTGATACTCTCCATCAAATTGAATGGGAATGGACAGGGTGCTGAAAGCCGAGTCATTATCAGGTGTAATCCAAACTACTTCTCGCCATGCCTTTGTGGCATCCGCTTCTAGATTGTATTCTGTTTGGTCACAAGTCAAATCAGACGCGGAGAAGAGAAGATTCGGCGCTACGGTATCGACAGGAAGCTGAATTAAGGTGTCAAAGATACAGGCATTGTCAAACTCCAGCTCGAGTTGAAGAGGCTCAAGGCGGGATGTGGAGAAGGTGTCTGTCGTAGAAATCAGATCCCCGTCTTGAAACCAATTGCTTTGACTTACCATGCCTCCACTTTGCCAGCGACCCTGTATTTGATTTTGATCGCAGGTAAAGGTGTCGACGAAGGTAGTTATGGGTGCCGTCAGGGTATCGACGGGTAAGTTGAGTCGAGCATCTGTCGTGCATCCGTTGGTGCCCTCCAGGCGGAAAGTAATCGTCGTGTCCGCTTGATACAAATAGGTAAAACCCGGAATGGGATCTACATTTGCAGAGTCTGGAGCAAAGACCGACAGTTCCCGCAAGTTGGAATTCTGAAAGGTGAGTTGACCGGTGTCCCGGGCACAATTTACGGCCAAGAGTTCAAACTCAACTGGTGGAGAAGCCGTATCTACCTCAACTCGGATCCCGCGCTCATAGAAGCAATTGACGGAACGAACAGCCACGGTATAAGGCCCGGGCTCTGTGACGGTAAGGGTATCGCCTGTGGCTGAAAACCCATCGGGGCCTTCCCATTGAAAATCGAAATCGGCCGTTCCGCCGGAAATAGTTATTTCTGCCTCTTGCCTTTCGCAATTGAGTGCGTCTGCCTGAAGGATATGATCAAAAGGCGTAAAATCTTCCAGTAAAAGAAAAGTATCCGCGGTTTCGCAAAAGTCGCCATTAGATAGTCTGAATATATAAGACCCCGGCAGGCTGGTGACCAGACTATCCGACTCAAAAATTCGGCCCAGCGGATCTTCCCAGCTTGGATTGAAGCCCGAGGAATCCGAAAAGAATATTACGCTGAGAAGGGCGCTTTCATCAATACAACCCAGGGTATCGGGACGTATCTCATAGCGGGGAAAATTGATTGTTTCAGGAACCTCATAGTGAATCGAATCCGAACATGCCATCGGATCGGACACCCATAAAATATAGCGTCCTGCCAGATCCACCTCAGGTTCTGCCATCGCTAGTGTATCCCCCAATGGGCCTAGCCAAAAATAATTCCACCCTGAAACGACGGTATCCAATTGAAGTAGAACGCTCCGCTGCAGACAATTCAGGGTGTCTGAATTAATTTCCGGCATCTCGGGTAAGGGCGACTCCTCCAATGTCAGCGTATCTGATCGAGAACAGCCTGTTTCGGGATGAGTAACTTGCAATATGTAGGTTCCGGCCTGATCTGTTAGTGTATCCTGCTTTGAGCTTACAAAATCATCGGGGCCTGACCATTCAAAGATGTAATTTTCTGCCGTATCTACAACAGCAGATAATAAAGCGGTATCACCCGGACATAAAGTTACTTGAGTATCTATAGCAAATACGGGGGCACGAAAGTCCTCGGTGAGTATAATAGCCAGGCTATCCCGGCAACCGTTCGTCCCCTCCGCAAAAAAGTAAATGGTGTCGGCTATATTCTGCACAATAGAATCCAGGAAAGAGGTGTCCTGATCTACCACCCAAAAGTAAGAGGCTCCGGGGTCGATCGTATCGAGAAACAAAATCGCTGAGTCCCGGGAGCAGGTAATTGTCGTATCTCCTGAGATTTCAAATTCAGGTAGCTCTTCATCAGATAAAAGCTCAAAGTCCAGCGTATCCTGACAAATCCCGTCTGATACTATGACTTGATAATTCCCAACCGTTGAAAAAGTGTAGGTCTGTAAACGGCCTAACAGCTGCCCTCCTGCTGTTTCCCATCGAAACCGAGTACTATCTGCGGTTACTGAAGACGAAGCATCTGCTACCACAGTATCCTTTTCACAGTTTAGGGTATCCAGAGTCAGAATCTGGGCCATGGGATGACGAATGGCTAAATTAACCCGAAGGGTTTGTGGACATATGGATGAAGAATCCTGAAACAGATAGACTCCAGTCGTATCCAAAGTGTCACCCCTAAAAATTAAAGACTCCCCGGAGCAGAGGATGGTATCTATGAATAAGGTATCGGTGTTATCAAACCATTGGAGCTGAGCACAATCTCCATTAACGGCACAAATTCCAATTTCCTGAACCTCGCTGAGTAGGCTATCCGGGTGGGTTAGTGAGTCGAGCAAACCAAAAAAGGCAGCCGAATCGGCCTGCTCCATTGTCCACAGACAGACCTCGTAAGTGCCAAAGGCCAGGGAGTCGACAAGAAAGTCGGTATCTGACCACAAAATGGTATCTCCTTCTTGGAAAAGGTAAGCATTGATGTGAAATGAGGTATCAAAATTAGCGGCTGTATCTAAATCCGGAGAATAGGGTGAAGCGTCGGAACAAACAACTAAAGAGTCCGATGAAAAAGTGTTCTCAGGTACTGCACAATCCAAACATTCCAGTCCGGTGGGGTTGCAGAAGAAAAGTGTTATGCTGTGAATTTCACCGTTATAAAATAAACCCTGATCTCTTACAATCACCTTCCAGTCACCCGTTATAGGCCCGGTATCAAAATCTTCCAGGCAGCCACTAAAGGGATAGTAGGATCCCGTAGCTTCTCCGAGTACACCCCATGAGTACAAATTCGAATACGTATCGTCAAAATCCAGGTCCGGATCTACTGCAGCTCCGCAGGGCAGGAAGGAAATATTCCACTGGGTGAAAAAAGTAAGGTCTGAAACTCCTATCGGCCCTACCAGCGTTATGCGTTGCCCGGCCGGGGACTCCAATTCGATCTGCATATTGGAAACGGATTGGTGCTCGTATTCTAAAGATACTGCACATAAGCCCTGTAAGGGATCCGACAAATCATCCACATCGATAGAGTCGATAGAAATCGTAAATTCAAACCGATCTCCGGGTTCCACTGCATAGGGGCCTGTTTTTTGACACTGCGACCACAAGTCCATTCCGGGATATATCGCCAGAGCGATGAAGAAAAAAAACAATCGGCCGATGTGTGGTCTCATATCAAAAACACCCCGCTTTTGTTGATTTCATTCAACAAAAGTAACGTAAAAGAAAATTAGTGGGAGCATCTCCATATAGAATAGATAAAACGCCCCCTCTAATAATATCTGTATTCTTTTAACGAATCATGGATCAAGGTCGTTCCCGTTTTAGCGGCTAACCGTTATACTTCCCTGAAGTCGCTTTGTAGATCCGTCGTCTAATCGTATTTCTGCAGTGTATACATAAACGCCCACGGGGACAATCTCACCCTGATAGCTTCCATCCCATCCTTGTGGCTCGTTACCCGCCGTCAGATTTCGTCCTTCCCACAGCTGGGTCCCCCAGCGATCAAAAATGAGAAGGCTTTGAATAGACTGAACATCTTCATCGCCAAAGATCGTAAAGAAGTCATTGCGACCGTCTCCGTTCGGAGTAAATACGTTGGGGACAAACACATCCAACTCGTCAATATACCGAATGTGTAAGATGTCCTCAATAAAGCAGTCCCCATCGGCATAAAATAGCTTCAGGTTGACGAGATACTCTTCGGACACATCGATGACTACATTTTCACACCCTCGGCAGAATAAGGAGTCATTTAAAAACCACTCCTGATCGCTTATGATTTCCACTGGAAGGTCCGTTGTATAATCAAGCGTATCCGTGGAAGGGCTTCGAATGACGATATCCTCACCCAAATCCAATGCGTAAATCTCAGGAGGATTCAGCTCAAAAGTATACTCGATTTCACAGCCATTAGCATCTCGAAGCACTATTGAATTTTCACCAATGGGTACATTGCAGGGTTCCCGATCAGCCGGAATGAATAGGTTTCCATTGATTGACATTCGATAAGGAGGAGTTCCGCCTGAAATGGAGTCGATAGCGATACACCCTCTTTCATCACCGATACA
>CAZVFU010000096.1:0-7446 GCA_964626595.1 uncultured Saprospiraceae bacterium | reverse complement strand
GTGCACTGGCGCCCAGCGCAGCTTGAAAATCCTGTAAGTTAAACTCAGCACCGCCGGGCATGAAACGGTCGGCAAATTGTCGCGCATCGCGCAAAGAGCCGGTGCGACTATATTCCTCCCGAAAATCAGCGGCCCAGGCCTCATTCGGCCGGAGCGCCTGCTGCACCGCGTCAGCCGCATTGGCTGCTGACCAGGAGCCGCGAAAGTTGTTCAGTTTATGTCGATAGAGGCGTCCGGTAAAACCTTTGTAACTGGCGCGCACCAAATGCAGGCGCTGTAAGTAGTCAAATTGCGGAAAGGTAGAGCTGGATCGGATGAGCCAGTCGCTAAACGAGTGTTTATAGGTATACTCTAGCTCCATGTCTTTTATGGGGCGGTAGAAAAACGAAAAGCTCCCCCGAAAAGATTCCATCTCATTATTTTGGATGTCGGGTAGGGTGAAAATATCCTTTTCTGTAATCCCCGTTCGCGTCAAGGGCGCTCCCATAATATTTAAGGTGTCATTGCCGGGTCCAACCAGAAAGTTGACTCCTGGCACAACGCCAACGCCATTACCATATTCATTTCCCAGACTGTGGACTCCATCATGAGCAATAAAGCCATCGGCAGGCGGAGCATCGGGAAAGTTTTCGCGATTATCGAAGCTGCCGGGTGCAATGCGATGACTTTGATCGTCTCCGATCCAGTCGTGAAACTTCCGATAACTCAGATCCATTTTAAAAGCAACTTTATCAGACATGATATGGGCTACGCGAAAGTCTTGCTCAAAATAAGGGTTCGTCCCCGCGGCATCCTGAACAGTCACTCCACTTTTGGTCTGCATGCTTACGCCGGGGAAGTCAAAGGGGTTTTTCGACTGGAAACGCAATACGCCGTTGAATGCATCCGATCCATACAATGCTGAAGCAGCACCGTGGACCAACTCTACGGAGGAAATATCCAGATCAGAAACGCCCATCGTATTAGCTATGGCCAGCCCAATGGGATTCGTCATATCAAAACCATCCAGCTGCTGCTTAAAACGGAAATTCCCCGGATCTGAGAATCCCCGCGTATTGTAAGACGGCAAGGACAAACTGGACTTTTGCGCCTGTATACCTCGCATAGACTCTATGGATTCATAGGCGCTTACACCACCCATGCTTTTCAATTTTGCCCCCGACAATTTATAAATTGCGACCGGCGCCTCCATGATGCGTTCACCGTATCGCGATGCACTCACCACCACCTGATCCAGACTACTGGCTACCGGCTCCAGGGCGATAGACAGCTCGCCATTTGTAGGCGACCAGCTCACTTTTGCCTCCGCATACCCAATGGCCGAAATCAACAAGTTGACCGGCGGCTTTACTGTTGTTTCTAACTCAAAACGACCATCAATATCCGTGGCTGTTCCGGTGCTTGTCCCCGCTACGGCGACATTCGCTCCCGGTATGCCCTGCCCGTCATCTGTCACTCGGCCGCGAATCACTTCCTGTGCCGAAAGCAAACCGCTTGCCAGCAGAAAAACCATCCCAAATAAAATACGTATTTTCATAGTCCAGATATATTAACCCAAATTAAATTCTACAAAAGAAGTAATATTTTGAAATGAAGACAAATTTCTACTGGTTTTGTTTGCCAGTATTCCACGATTTGATTTTTATTGGGGTTGGGCATCACCCCGGCCGGAGCCGGGGTCGCTACGATTCGCAGCTCCTTATTCAGTCGGCCCTCGCTAGTGTCATGACCACTAGTGTCCTTACCACCCAATCCGTTACAGACCAAGTCTTGATCTTTTTGCTCATATCTTCGTTGCTCCTCAGTCGCTTAGCTAGGGCTAGGCTCCTTCGTCGCGCCTTGATCTGAACAAAAATCTACTGCGACTTTTCCATACTTATTTAGTGGTAATGACACTAGGCTCGGTCTCCCGCCGCCAGCAGCGGGCCTGCTTCTCATCGCTGATGCAACTGAGATTGAGACGTTTCGGTTATCATATACTCCAAATGATATCGATTCTTAAATAGGACCAGCTTTTGGAAAGGTGTTATCCATTCCTTTCATAAGCTCGACTATTTCGGCTAACAAACAGGGCGACGATGGCCGTAATCATCAGACCAGTGGCGGGAATGGCCAGGATGGATTGGATGAAATAACTCTGGAACTCGAAATACTGCTCAGCCTCCGCTGATGTCATCCATAATCCCTCGGTCATTGCTTGTTGCATCTGTGAAAGGAAGTCAGGAGCCAGATACCGCAAACTGATGTACTGGGCGGGGATGCTGAATAGGGTGGATATCGCCGTTAGCCGGAGACCGTCTGTAAAGGCTTTGCTGTACGGATATTCGCCATTCGGTGCAGTTTCCCGGCTGGATCGCAAGGCGGCAAAGAAAATCAAAAAGGCGGGGATGTATTTGAGATTGGTAAGGAGTACACGATACTTGACATAGTCGTCATGGAGGCCGGCCAGGGACTCCAGGGGTAACCAAATGAGGGTGAGTAGGGCGTATATTGCTCCCCACTTTAGCGCAATGTTCCAGGCTGAATTTTTCATATACTGTTTCCTTATCGAGTCCCATCCAAGGTACTCTTTTTCTCAAGATAATAAAGGAAGGAGTTTTTTAGTTCAAACATTACAAAATAAACTTATGTGATATGCGGGAGCGCTGGGAGGGTGGCGCCGAGCCGCCGAAGCCGGCAGGCAGCGGCGAGCGAAGGGGAGATGCCGCAAGCCTCTTCGGCGCGCGGCAGCCGAGCGAATAGAGAGCACCCGACCATAGCGCCCCGGCCGGCCGGCCGGGCGCCCGCCCAAATGATTACTGGCATTATTTTTGATATTATAAATATAAATAATATGTAATGGGTCGAATCGGAAGTTTACTTCTTTTTTTTACTTGGGTAGCAGGGCTGCAAGCGCAGTCTGCTCACAAAATGTATATTGAGCAGTATAAGGAAATTGCCATTCAGGAGATGCATAGGACGGGTATTCCGGCGAGTATCAAGATGGCGCAGGCGATCTTGGAGTCGAATGCGGGGCGCTCTTATCTGGCGACGCAGGGCAATAATCATTTTGGGATTAAATGTGGCGGCCAGTGGACCGGGGGCACGGTGATGCGCAAGGATGATGACTATAAAAACGGGCGTTTAGTGCCGTCGTGTTTTCGGGCGTATCGGGATCCGGAGGAGAGTTTTATGGCGCATTCGGAGTTTTTGCGGGATCCGAAAAAGAATCACCGATATGGATTTTTGTTTCGTTTGGATCAAACGGATTACAAGGCCTGGGCGCGTGGATTGAAAAAAGCAGGTTATGCGACGAACCCGAAATATCCTCAGTTGCTGATTGAACTGATCGAACGCTATGGGCTGGACCAATTTGATGCGATGGAGCCCGTAGATCCGGCGCTCATGGTACAGGAGGAGAACTACAGCCCCAGTTTGCAGCAGGTGAATGATGTGGAATATGTCTACGCACGGCCGGGGGAGCGACCCATTGAGATCAGTATGGATTTTGGTGTGTCGCCAGATAAAATCGTGAAATACAATGAGCATATCCGGAGGCCCAATCAACAGCTGGAAGCCGGCGAGCGGGTCTTTTTGCAGAAAAAACGACGCTCGTATCGCGGCGAAAAGAAGTACCACTACGTAAAGGCAGGCGACGACATGTTCTCCATTGCTCAGCATTACGGACTGCGATTGGATAAACTGTTGAATAAAAATAAGATGGCTGAGGGTGAGGAGCCGGCCATTGGTGAACAAATTCGGTTGCGTGGCATATCGTGGTTTGAGTCGAAGCCGGTTCTGCGGTCGGAAGAGGAGTCGATTTTGCCGGAGGAGCTGAAGGAAGACCTCCCTGCCGATGAAGATATACAGGCTTTGCCTCAAGAAGAGGCGGGAATATCCAAAAGTGCGGAAGCGGAGGAATCTTCAGCTGTAGAGCTGGATACGGTTTCGGAGGCCGTAAACTTAGATTCGCCGGCAATAGCCGTGACAGAGGCACAACCCCAGCCGGTCGAAGTAGAATCTCCGGAGACGGTGGAGCCACAGGACACAGCAACAGTTGCGGAACCGGGTACAAAATATTACGAAGTCCGGAAAGGAGACACTTTATATAGTATAAGCCGTCGTTTTTCCCTTTCTGTGGAGGAGCTTAAGGCGCACAACGAGTTAGAGAGCAATGCCTTGCGAATCGGTCAGCAATTGCGCGTGAGGTAGGATTTGATGTCTTTTCGGAAACTGTGATGATTCTGACATACCGCCACGGCGGCACCAGTCCGCGTTCTATATGGAAAGTAGTTTATAGAACACGGGTTTTGAACGGGATTTTATGGGATGGGATGGATTTCTAATATTAGGCTACAAATTTGATGGGGTTTTTTACTTTTGCTCCTTCTTTTTCTCTTGTTTCATCGTCTTTCTTGATTTCGTGCTCTTGTTTTTTGACGACTAATCGCCACCAACTTAAGGCGGAGATTAACCCTCCACTGTGCTTCTCTAAGCGGTAGGCCAACTCAATATTTGGGTTTTCTCGGTCATTTATGATCCGGCTCAATCGAGTGTAATGGATGGCCAAATCTTCTGCTAACTTCTTTTTAGTCATATTGAGAATTCTGGCATATTCTTCTAAGTAGCGGCCAAAGCTTCTCTGCGCTGTGTAGGGTTCGTTTTGGATGTAGTCATCCATGACTATTTTCAGCCTCATTACATCTGAAAAGATTCGCTCCTCTTCCGTTTGTTCCCGGAGCATTTTTAGTCTGAAATTCTTCAGGCTTTCATCTGCTTCTTTTCTTTCTTCTGCTGTTAGATCCGCCGGGATTAACATGGACTCAGAAATCTCCTGGACGGAGTACTTTTTACGAAGCTCCTTGTATAACTTTTCATATTTCTTCATCTGTTAGGTGTTTTGTCATGAGGTATTTTGAATTATCTCCAAAGGTAGCCAGATGCCTTCCCATTCGAACAAAGCCAAAATGTTCTTGATAATAACTCATTAAATACGTTTTGGGGATCAAGGAAACAAATCCACCATATCCTTTTTTAAATGCTGCTTTACAAGCAAATCCAATCAAACAACCCGGAATACTCCTCAACTTTTTTTTCTTGCCTCTATGGTTATTTGAAGCTTCAAGCAGGTTAATATGGATCCTAAACTCTTTCTTATTGTCTGTTATAGATACTAATCCCAGTATTTCTTCTTTGTCTTTGAGCGTTAAAGCAAATATTTCTCGATTTTTTTCTTGATCCCATTCAAAGGTGAAATTTTTATTCCCTTTTAAGTTTTGAATTTCAGCAACTGAAATTCTTTTGATTTCGCCTTCAAAAGACTCATTTGTGCTTTCATCTACTAAAACCATGAATCCAATCCGATGTTTGACTAAATTTACAAAAATTATTTATCATTTACGTAAATAGTTGTTTGTCCGATGGATTTAATCCCTAATATGGAGTTATTGAAAATCCGAGGAAACCCGCACCAATCCTGAAAATATAAGTTCCATATGGGGAATGGTTTTAACCCGGAAAATGCATGCATTTTCTGCCTTTCGGGCCGAAGGGCATTCAAACGGTTGACTTGTAACAACTTATACTTTTTTCAAGTAGCGAACTTTACTAATCGCATTACCCAAATTTAGTTCTTTACATTTGAATGAGTTCGAGGGCTGGGCCTATGTTAAATTTTTGATTTATAGTATATTATAATTTCACATCCCCTCTGTCATGACAAGTTTATGAATACTTGCGGCAAACCAACACGGATTTGCGCAGATTTCACCAGAAATGCTCCTCGCCAATGTTCTTTCCCACTTCCTAAACTTATCTTTATATTTGACGTATAGATAAATGACGTCCAGGTGGTTATTTTTTCACTGTTACCCATCAAAAACCCCTTACACTATGAAAAAGTTATTCCTAAATACGCTTGTTTTTATTTTCCTGTTGACCCCCGTGATGCTTCAGGCCCAGAGTTATGCCTTTGGGTTTAAGGGCGGTATTGGTGGAGGCATGCAACTCTTTAAAAATTTCAGCAATCGAAGTGTGCTCCTCACGTATCACGGATCCGCTTTCATCGAAACGGCTGATGAAGCGAATGATTTTAGTTTGTTTGCACAACTCGGCTATCATCAGCGAGGTAGTCAGCGGGTTTTCGGGCAAGGGTTTACTATCGGTCGCGCCGTATCTCAGCGCGATGTGTTCAATAATGCCTCTCTTGTCCTTGGTGGCCGTCAAAAATTTCCTTTTGGAAACGAATATTCCCGGTTTTACTACGGCATTGGCATGCGCGGTGAGTATACGGTGTCTCAGGATAGCGATAACTTATCGAGAGAAGCGCAGGGAATTGCTGTTCGTCGCTGGCTGTGGGGCGTGACTTTCCAAACCGGTATCGAATGGGCCTTTAGCGAGCATGTAGCGGGTATTGTCGAGCTATCTATACATCCCGACTTATCCCGTCAGATGTTTATTCCCCAGCAACGACTGCAGCCGATTCCAGGGTCGGGTTCCACACAAACGCGAACAGTTAATGCACAGAGCCCGACGAATGTAACCGTAGAATTAGCTATTGGTCTTCGGTTTTTAAATAAAGTTCGCTACATAGACTAGTCGTAAACCCAGAAAGAATGAATGTTTTTGAAACCTACTTTCAATTAGGTTGGGATCACATCCTGGACCCCGCCGGCTTCGATCATATGTTATTCATTGTGACACTTTGTGCCATGTATTCCTGGCGACGAGGACTTCAATTAATTATTTTGGCGACCGCTTTCACTATTGGCCATTCTCTCACTTTAGCATTGAGTGCGCTCGGATGGGTGCAGGTATCTGCCGACCTCATTGAAACCATTATCCCCTTAACGATTTTATTTACGGCTTTGTACAATGTATTCAGGGCCGAACGGGGAGCGGATTCAGCCGTGGGGTGGCACTATCTTCTGGCCCTTGTATTCGGGCTGGTCCATGGATTGGGATTCAGCAATTTTTTTCGCGCGCTGCATCCCGAAAGTGATGGCATTGTTTTCGAGTTGTTTTCCTTTAACATCGGCATCGAAGCCGGTCAAATTCTGATTGTCCTTTTGTTCGTAGCCCTGTACTTTATACTGGATAAAGTGTTCTTCATTCGACGTCGGGATTGGACGATTTTTTGGTCCGGATTGGGTGCGGGCATGTCACTATTAATGACTATCGGCTGGATATAATACCGGCTGCGTGTAGCTCATGCCCGTTTTTCCTCTGATTAAAGCCCTCAAAATCCCAAGTGTCTTGACGACTACATTCAGATAGATCAAGTCTTGATCTTTTTGTCCAGCTATTCGTTGCTCTTCAGTCATGTTGCAAATGCTATAATCCTTCATCGCACCTTGATCTAATCAATAATCTCCTTCGACTTTTCCATATCTATTTAGTAGTCATGACACTAGAATACCCTACCTTTGTACACATGGATCAGAAATTATATATATACAATAGCTTAGC
>CAZVFU010000095.1:2588-7481 GCA_964626595.1 uncultured Saprospiraceae bacterium | reverse complement strand
CGCTACCGCGGGGAGATGGAGTGTTATGCTTCCTTCGTGGGTTTGTAACTTATTTCTCGGTCGAAAAGCGGTACATGACGCTCAGTGCGACGAAATTAGCATAGAAGCCCAGATCGGTAAGAATATCCCGACTCTCCCTTTGGCCTTCTGATCTAGAATAGCTGTAGATTATACCCAAGGACGGAACCGTTTCGATACTTATTTGGAAGTGATCTGAGAGTGGCATTTGAAAACCCACTATGTAACCCATAGCTAAGGTTGCTTCAAAAAAAGAGAGAAGTACGTAATGGTATGTATGGTATAGAAATTGATTAACCCCAATTTACTAAAAAAATAGGCAGGTAACAACAAATCCCTGATTTTACAGGGGGTCTCTGATACTCAATCCTCCCCATAGTGAATCGACTTCACCTCCATTTTTAGCCAGGTCCAATGGCCTGAATCTAATTCCCAGCTCGCTTCTAGTTTAGAGGGAACGCGCACGCCCTCAAACACCTCATAATCCTGAACCGTCAAAATCCAGGGTATCCTTTCGCCATCTTTGTCGGCACCGTAGTAGCGGAGGGCTTCAAAACGCATAAAGTCTCCATTTTTTTCAAATGTAAACACACCACTAGCGGATATTCCGCCCCAAGTCATGGTCGCCCGAGCGCTTTTGGCATCTATCGCTTCCCATTCGATGTAGGGCTGCAATGCCTGCTGTGGAAACCACACCATTTCACCTAAAAAGCGCTGCATGGCACCTTCATCTATTTTTGGTCCCACCTCTCGGACCACGGGGATCAAACTATTCAGCCAAATATTCATTGATCCCTTTCCGGCCTGGTAACTATCGCGGCCTCGCATCCAGAGCAGGGGATTCATCTTGACCTCGACTTGCCACAGAAATCCCGGGGAATCTATGCGTGTCAATTGATGGGCCGTGGCTGGGTAATAATTCTCCTGCTCCACGGCGGTCTTTAACTGGATCCTCTGACGTATTTCACCCATGGTCATAGTTGGCTTATCCAGCGCTCCGGAGCGGGCGAGCCACGTTTTTACAGGTGGAGGCAGATGTGAGGTGTCGGAGAGCCCTTGAGCCGGCGCCTCCATTCCTTCTAATAGGGTCTTTTCGTACTGTTTCGCCTGCCGCTGGAACTGCCATTCGCCATAGGAAAACAATACGACAATCAGCATCAGTAAGTTGATGATAGTTCCGAATTTGGCATCGGACCAGTACATCATAAGGAGCGCCTGAGACAGGATGACAGCTACGAGACCCAGCATCCATGCGGCGGACACCTTCCAACCAAAAAGAAGAGCGTAGCCTAGCGTGCACATTGCCGCTACCAGCCAAAGCAGACCCATCGGCCGGGAGATGGGAGCACTGAGAGGAGCATTTTCAGCCCAGCCCATCGCTTTTGCCGGCCCAAGGAGATGAATGAGACCATGCAAAACCACGATGATAATGTAGGCTATTTTCATGCGATCGTTTTTGTTTCTAATGTAAAGATCTACTAAAAGTAATGAAGAATCTCATCGTTTCCAATACCCATAGGAGCTAAGGCGTATATTTGTGACATGAAACGATACGGAAATCTGATTTTAAGCTTCGTTTGCGGGCTTTTTTTTATGACGGCACTTTCTGGACAGTCCGCACTGCGCTTTCTCCAAAGTTTTTCTATGCCGCAGAGCGAAGGTCTTTGCGGTATCGCACACAACCCCTATGCGAATCAGGTCTGGGTGTATGGCTGTAACAGCACAACAATCGACCAATACGATCTCCAGGGCCGCTTTCAGCGCTCCATTCCCATGGTTGGGGGCGTAGCTAATGATGTGGATCTAAGTATTGCAGCTGCGGACATCCGGTTTCCACGCCGACGTGTCCCCGCCGGTTCATTATTACTCATCAACGGAAATTACGGCCGGACGACGATCTATGCCATCCAGGCCGAGGAGGGTCGACTCATCGATTCTCTGGTTGCCGACTTTGGCGCTGATCACGTGATTGGGGGCGCTTATCATGCCGAACGAGAATCTTTTTTCCTGCTGCAGGATCACCTGGCGTTGGATGGAACTGAAAATACCATAGCCGAGGTTGACGCCCGCTCTGGCGAGCGCATCCAACAGTTTTCGATTGGGGATCGGTACACGATCTTTTACGGCGATTTAGAGGTCTCCTTGTGTACGGGAAATTTATTTATCGTAACCAGTGAAATCACTCAGTTGATTGAGTTCAGCCCGGAAGGAGATTTTGTCCGGGAACAGCCTTTGCCTGGCGGTATACGATCTCCATCCGGAATTTCCCTGGACTGCACAGGCGGGCAGGCCTGGCTGTCGCGCAACTCCTCTTCCTTTTCGGCCTTCTTGATAGATGGCCTGGACTGCGGAGAATGCGTCGACTGCAGAGGCGTGTGGAATGGAAACGCTGTTTTTGATGATTGTGATCGCTGTCTGTTACCTACCGATTCTATGTTTAATGCCAGTTGCCTGGACTGTGCCGGCATCCCGAACGGAGAGGCTGTAATCGATGATTGCGGGCAGTGTTTGTCGCCCGACGATTCTGCTTTCAATCAGAGTTGCGCGGACTGTGCGGGTGTGCCCAATGGCTCTGCCGTCATCGACTCATGCGGCGATTGTAAGGAGCCGGGCGATCCTACATTTAATAGCAGCTGTTCCGATTGCGCGGGCGTCCCCTTCGGTCCGGCTGAAATCGATGAATGTGGGCAGTGTTTGCCTCCGGACCACCCCGATTTTAATCTCGCCTGTATGGAGGGACAATCCGTGTTCATTCCCAACGTATTTACGCCGAATGGCGACGGTATTAATGATGACTTTCGCGTCTTTGCTGATCCCGCATTATCTGCCCGCGTGTTGCAATATTCGATATATGACCGTTGGGGGCGGCTTGTCTATGACCTGCGGGACTTTGATCTGTCTGACGATCTGTGGTGGCGTGGTCGTCAGGGTGCCTTTCCGGCGAATTCAGGGGTGTATGTTTACCAGATTCAGCTAGCCTTTCCGGCAGGCCGCACGAAGTCTTATCAGGGAACGGTGACAGTGATGCGCTAATCGAGAGAGGCCGGCTATTTTTTGATAAAATGACATTAGAAATGGAGGCGCTAGAGGGCACCTCTCTCCGCGATAGTGATGTGAAGGGGTGACGACCGGAGGGAGGAAGACCGAGTACGGCGGCGGCGTGCGAAGGGCCGAGCGAATAGAGAGCCCCGGAACGTAACGACCCGTCCCGAAAAGCGCGAAGCGTTTTCGAGGACGGGTATCGCCCTCAAAACCCAAAAAATAGTATTTTCAAAAAAAATGAGAATCGAATGTAACTTTGATGGGACCCTGTACGTAATACAAGTGAAATGAAGACGCGAACATATAATAACATTGTGAATGCGCATGCGGATAGCCTGTATCGCTATCTGCTCAAAAATATGCGGTCGCAAGCGGATGCAGAGGATGTGATGCAAGTAACATTCTGCCGACTGTGGGAGCATCGAGAGGAGGTGGACATCGAACGTGTGAAATCCTGGTTATTTACGGTAGGGCATCGACTGATGATAGACGCTTTTCGCAAGCGGAAACCCACAACGCCAGTGCTCCCTATTCATATGGGATCGCGGGATGCTGAGGAGCACTGGGAAACGAAGGAGCTGCTGGATCGAGCGCTCGGGCATTTACCTCAGGTGCAGCGACAACTGGTTACGCTGAGGGACTACGAGGGCTATTCGTATGCAGAAATGGCTGAGATGGTGGATCTTTCGGTTTCTCAGGTTAAGGTGTATCTATTTCGCGCACGAAAAAAGCTGCGGCACCTCTTAGATAGGGATCAAAAGCTGGGCTCGCAAACGAAACGAAGTTAAATCATGAAACGAATACATATTCTCAATTACGAATCTTACGCGCTGGACTATCTGGAGGGTCAGTTGACCCCGGAAGACCAGCAGGCGTTCGAGGCTTTTCTGCAGCAGCATCCAGAGGTGGCGGCGGATCTGGAGGGACTTGATGAATTCCAATTGGCGCCCCCGGTGCTTGCTTATCCCCACAAACGTAATCTCTACCGCCGGCAGCGCCTGGGCTGGGCCTGGGGCGTGGCTGCCGGATGGGCGCTCATCATTAGCTTTTCAGCGCTTTGTTGGCTCTTGCCAACGCCGAAGACTGGATCACCTGCTGTAGCGCTGACAGCAGATGTGCAGTCTGCGTCAGTCGCGATCGAGCGCGTGTCCGCCTCCTCGGCTTTGATTGAGAAAGAAAGGCCCGCTTATGAGAAGGATGTTTTAGAACCGGCTTACCGACCAAGTCCTGAACTGCAGAAAGTATCGTATGCGCCAACTGAAATCTCCATCGAATCGAGCGCCAGACCGGAACACGAAACCAGGACTTCTGCAAAGACTTTACCGTTCCTGGAAATGGCTTTGCTTCAACCCGAAGTCACAATTATTCATAGCCAACGCGCACAATGGGCGGGGCTACAATCTACATCTGCCAGACCCAAAACTCCCGGATTACTGAATCCGGATAAAATTGCACTATTTGATCCGGTGAAGCAAATTCTTCCCGACGACCAAAAAGAGTGGGTCTCCAACTGGCGCCCCCTTGAAAGCATAAAAGAAGAAATCAATCGCGACCGCTGGGCGGAAGCGCTGACACCTGAATTTTTATACTCACCTAAATCTGCAAAATGAAACAACATTTAACATTTACTCTCCTGGCTTTAGCCATCTCTTTCTGTGTGACCCCAACCTGGGCACAAACACGCGATACGATTACAATTGATCGCAAAGGCAAAAAAATTCAAATTGAAGTTCTGGAGGATGAGACGGATTCGGTTCCGGAAAAGAAAATCACCTTTGGGTACCAAAAAGACAAAAAGGACGACAAGTTCGATCCCTGGAAAACGCGATGGAT
>CAZVFU010000095.1:0-2488 GCA_964626595.1 uncultured Saprospiraceae bacterium | reverse complement strand
CGCCTGTCCCGTTTGGGATGGGCGTTTTTTTTGGTCATGTAAGGGATCGCTTTTTTAGAGCAAGCTCTTTCCCCATGCGCGGATTTCTGGCTTTGACTATGCTCGGTCGGCAGAGGGGCAGTTTTATAGGACGCTAAAGAATACTTCGGGTCAAGTCAGAAAACAGCAAATCACGGATTCATGGGCTTTGTATTATTGACACCTACTTTATAGCGTTTCTATGGGTAAAGCCAGGCAACACCCAAATAAATCAAGGATTTTTTTGAACGGAATTAAACTAACCTTCGGTTTTTTCCTTTGAATAACTACAGTGTTTGAATATAAAACATACCAATCCTCCCCGGATGTCCTCGACCGTAAAGCAAGTTGGCGAGAAGAACTCACTTGCGATGTGGCTATTATTGGAGGTGGGGGAGCGGGAATGTCCTTATTGTGGTCTTTAGCCGAAACGGGCTATATGGAGCAACACAAAGTGGTCTTAATAGAGCCGGAACCCAAAGATAGTCACGATCGAACCTGGTGTTTTTGGGCCCGGGAAGACGATCCCTGGATCGAACGTTTGCGGCCGTGCATCAGTCACGAGTGGACCGAGGCTAAAGCCGAAGGGCGGTTGGATGAATTGAAGCCCTATTCCTATTTTCAGGTGCGCAGTGCTGACTTTTATGCACTTGTCAAAAACCGGCTCTCCAACATATCCAACTTTCATTGGATTCAAGAAGCTGTAAAAGAGCCATTGGATATCAAATCCGGGCAGATATCACTAAAGCAGATCGACGTTCGTGCACAAAAGATTTTCGATAGTCGTGTACAAATTTCGGGACCCAGCGCGCCTCAGGTCGAACTCTGGCAGTCGTTTTTGGGTTGGCGCATCCAAACAGATCAGGCCCATTTCTCTCCTCATCAAATGGAACTGATGAATTTTGATGTGGATCAAAAAGGAGAAACACAGTTTTTATATTTTCTTCCGACCGCAAAGGATGAAATGCTCATTGAACTGACGCGTTTTGGACGGGAAAAAATAGATAGGGATTGGGCGGCGGAGCACCTCAGAGATCATTTAGAAAAAGCGGTCGGTTCTTACGATATCTTAGAGGAGGAAACAGGAGCCATCCCTATGAGTCAGTCTTTGGACAATCCTGAGCGTCATCATCCTGAACAAGCTCGGCATATTCCTATCGGAACGGCTGCCGGGGCTGTCAAGCCCACTACGGGTTATGCATTTTATCAGATGTTAGAGCACGGCGCGGAGCTGGCTCAGGCCATCAAATCGGACTCACTGCTTCCCACTGTGTATCGCCCATCCCGATATCGATTTTACGATCGCTTATTGCTTGATATTTTAAAAGAGGAACCCGAGCAGGGTCGCCCCATTTTCAAGCAACTCTTTCGCCGGGTAAAAACTCCGGCCGTGTTCCGATTTTTAGGTGAAAACATGCGGCTAAAGGAAGAAGTCCCCCTTTTATTATCCTTACCTATCCGTCCTTTCTTACGTGCGTTGGACCGCCAGTACGCCGGAGGATGCGTGCAGTCTTTTTTGAGTGTACTTAACATTAAAAATGGGAAGAAAAACTTCGTTATTTGGTTAGCATTCCTTCTTTTGGGTTTGCAGTTGATTTCACCTCAGGCCACCCAATGGCTGGCACTCCCCTTATTAGTAGGCGGTCTTGTATTCCCAGGCATACCCCATGGAGCAGTAGATCACGTATTGGATGGGGCGGCTCCCACTGCTACCAGACAGTGGATTCGGTTTATAGGCATGTACATCGGCATTATGTTTGCCATTGTTGCTTTGTGGTGGGTTTCCTCCCTGGTGGGATTACTTTTCTTTTTGGCTTATTCTGCCTGGCATTTTGGCGAAACCGATCTCAAACACTGGCAAGCCTATGCTCCTGGCCGAGTTTGGGTATACGGGCTTTCCATTCTGGGGTTCATCCTCTTTAGTCACCCTGTAGAGTTGGCCGACTACTTGAATGCCATGGGTCTGCCTCTTATTGATTTTCAGTCCTATGGGCCTTTGCTCCTCATATTTAGCGCCGGCATGCTGTTCCCAGCACAAAAAATATCCGCTGAACGCTTGTCATCCTACATTCTGACCCTGTCAGTGGTAGTCATAGGTGTCGCTCTGCCTTTACTTCTCGCTTTTGCGCTTTATTTTGTTGGTTTACACAGTTGGCGCGCCTGGCGACATCTGCGTTCCGGGCTCCAAATGACTGATCGACAACTCCTTCGTGCCGCTGCCCCCTTTTCACTGGGTGCGTATCTTTTTATTTTTGGCTTCATGGCACTGATTTACTTTCAGTGGTTGCCCTTTCAGGGTATTCCTGCAGCTATCTTTTTATTTCTTGCTGCAGTCAGTGCACCTCATATTTGGATGATGCATGGGTTTTATCGGAAATAGGTGGAGTTGAGATTTTTAAGGGCATTAAGGCATCTTTCCGAGATCCATTTGGTTGTTAGTCGATCAGGAAAGTTCTTTGTCGGTTTCACC
>CAZVFU010000094.1:0-7800 GCA_964626595.1 uncultured Saprospiraceae bacterium | reverse complement strand
TCGAAAAAGAGGGTCGGTCTATCTTGAACGGGTTTTGTGAAAATTTGAAGCAGGTAGCCTTCATCGTCTCGATCGACGAGAATATTGAGCCCCTTGAGGTCCTCAATTTTTTCATCGATAGGCCCTACGCGGTCGAGTAAGTCATCGTAATAGGTTTCAGGGACCTCCAAAAAGTCAACGCCGTTTTTTCTGAGTTGACTCACTGTTTCCAGTATATTGTCCGTTGCCACAGCAATGTGCTGCACACCGGCTGTCTTATAAAAATCCAAAAACTCTTCGATTTGAGATTTTTTAAGGCCTTTTGCGGGTTCATTGATTGGAAACTTGATGTATCCGTTGCCATTGGAGACAACTTTTGACATCAAGGCAGTATATTTCGTGGATATGTCTTTATCGTCAAAGGTAATGAGGAGTTTAAAGCCCAAGACATCTTGATAAAACTTGACCCATTTATTCATTCCGCCTAACTCAACGTTTCCAACGCAGTGATCGACAAACTTAAGCCCTACGGGCGTAACCTGGCGTTCGCTGCTCTTGGGCTTGAATCCCGGCATGAAAACACCATTGTAATCCTTCCGCTCCACTAAATTGTGAATGGTTTCACCATAGGTTTTGATGCCGGCCATCACAACTTTTCCGTGTTCATCTTCCTGAGTATAGGGCTCAAAAGCAGGTTCAGCCCCTCGTTCTATAGCTTTATTATAAGCTTCGGTTGCGTCTTCTACCCATAGAGCTAGAACTTTTACACCGTCTCCGTGAAGTTTAACATGTTGAGCGATTTCATGGTCCGGACTGAGCGCAGCCGTGAGCATAATTCGAATTTTTCCCTGCTGCAACAAGTAGCTCACTCGCTCCCTTTCCCCAGTTTCGGGTCCGCGGTAGGCGACAAGTTCGTAACCAAATGCCGCTTGATAATACATAGCAGATTGCTTTGCATTACCTACGTAAAACTCAATATAATCCGTTCCAAGGATGGGGAAAGTATCCTGCGAAGTAGCTGTTTGTGATTGTGTAGTAGTTTCCATAAATATCTAATTTTTTATATCCAAGATTTGTAGTAATCTTCTTCTTCAATATTCGCTGCATAATTTGTCATTAAAAGGGGCCGAAAGGTATCCACCATAACAGCTAACTCTTCCGTTCCTTTTTTACCGATTGATTTTTCAACGGTTCCCGGGTGAGGGCCATGTGGAATCCCGCCGGGATGCAAGGTGATCATGCCTTTATCTACATGCTTGCGACTCATAAAGTCCCCGTCAACATAATACAGGACTTCATCACTATCTATATTGGAGTGATTGTATGGCGCGGGAATGCCTTCGGGATGGTAATCGTACAAACGAGGCACAAAACTGCAAATGACAAAATTCCGGGCCGCAAAGGTTTGGTGAACGGGAGGGGGCTGATGTATGCGTCCGGTAATCGGTTCAAAATCATGTATTGAAAAGGCATAAGGGTACACAAAGCCATCCCAACCCACTACATCAAAAGGGTGATTTTTATAATCATACGGGTATAACTGTTGTTCCTTTTTTATATATACGCGAAACTCACCTTGTTCATCGTGTGTTTCGAGAAAACTGGGCTTGCGTATGTCGCGTTCACAAAATGGGGCGTGCTCCAGAAGTTGACCGTATTCATTTCGGTACCTCTTTGGTGTGGTGACCGGACTAAAGGACTCCACAATAAGCAAGCGGTTGTCTTCATCCTTAAAGTCCAGTTGATAGATGGTTCCTCGGGGAATAACGAGATAGTCACCGTAAGAAAATTCAAGATTTCCGTAAAAAGTCCGCAAGGTGCCTTCACCCCGATGTATAAAAATGACTTCATCCGCATCGGCATTTTTGAAGTAATAGTCTGTCATGGATGTCTGGGGTGCAGCCAGGCTAATATGACAGTCATTATTGACCAATACCGGCTTGCGACTATCCAGCATATCCGCTTCGGGCTTGATTTGAAATCCGGATAAACAGCGGTGTTTCAATTGCTTGTCGTGAACCAACTGAGGTTCGAGAGAAATCGGGTCGCCTACTTGCAGAATTTGTGTGGGCGGGTTGCAGTGATAAAGAAGCGATAAGGTGTTGCTAAAGCCCTCGGTTGAAAACAGCTGTTCATGATACAAACTGCCGTCGGGTTTTCTAAACTGAGTATGTCTTTTTTGCGGTATATTTCCCAGAGTGTGATAATGCATAATTGTTGTTTTAAGGGTAGGAATATATGAAAAATTAGAAGATAATCAAGGAATTGATTTCCATAATTTAGAAAACCCTGATCAACTGACGTCTTTTCTTTTGGTGCCAACAATACATGAGTAATCTCCAATACGTCCTTCCTACTTTATAAATTGTCTAGTTCAACTTAAACCCGAATGTCAATAACACTTGCTGCTGAGCTCCATTGACATCTACGGTTGTTACCGGCGCATCGGGGTTGTCTCTAATATAAGGTTGAGAGGTAAACTCATTTCGCTGCCAGCGGTAAGCTACGTCTAAAAAGAAGTTGTCGTCTCTAAACCCGGCACCCAAAGTGAGACCCGGATTATAACTACTGGTTGTGGAAGTGGGATTCTGGCGCAAGCTGGTTCCTACCCGAGCTCTGAATTTATCAAGAGCTAACTCACCTCCCATGCTGAAGTTAATGACACTTTGAAGTTGGTCTCGAATATCTCGATTCACATTGCGTTCTGCCGCAGCAAATTGATTTTCATACCTGAATGTTGAATTGCTGTAATTCAAATATTCCAGCTGAGCAGAGACGAAACCACTTTTACCCAACAAATAACCTGCCTGCCCCCGAATGACCCAAGGCGTGGTTACATTATAACTGAACCGCCCATCTGGCGAAATCTCTTCAACGGGTGGCGCTTCAGGGAAAACATCCGGATCGTCTACATAGTCATAGAGCATTCGGCTGTCAAAATCATCATTCATGCTATACCAAGTAGGTGTTTGAATTGTAAAACCCAATCGAAAAGGAAATGATGGAGAGTAAACGACGCCTACATTGGTGTGAAATCCTACTCCAGTCGTGTTTAGGTACTGATCAAATTCCAGTCGGTTGAAATAAATACTGTTGTCTTCATCGTCGAATTCGGTATATAAGGATTCCTCCTCATAAGAGAAAAAGGGCACACCGAACTTGATCCCCACGCTGAGTTTATTATTGAAATTGGAAGCAAAAGCTAGGTTGAATTCATTCACTCCACCTTCCCCTAAAACTTGACCATTTTTAAAAACGAGATCCTGTTCCTCAAAATCACTAAAATAGCTTAATCCCTCAGGCTCTAATCCTATGGCATAGGTTTCATAAGCTAATCCCTCGTAAAACTCATCTAATTCGATCGGTGTAAACCCCTCAGCAAGTTCAGTAAATCGATTGCCTATCGAGCCTGGAGTCAGTCCGGAATATTCATAAGCATTATTAAAACGAGCCAACCGATTATACCCTACCGCTACATTAAATGTTTTATTGGGATCATTTTGAATATTGCTGGCTATGACAAAGCCAATATTATCCACGGTAATATTAGAGTTGGACTCTCTGAGTTCAAAAGAGGCTGGATCTTCTATTACATTCGATCTGCTTCGGTAAAAATGCAAGCCCGGACTAAACATAAATTCTGACTTTCTGTATATGGCCAGTGAAGCCGGGTTGCTATGGATAGCGCCAAAATCACCACCCAGAGCCCCGTTACTGCCACTTACACCTAATGTCCTTGCTGTACCCACAACATCTTGCTGGGTGAATCGAATCATGTCGGTGGGCAGCTGCGCAGATGCATTCGGCGCAAGAAATATTAATGCCCATCCAAGGCAAAAAAGTAATCTGTTCATATTAGCATACATTAAAAAGCCGATTGAAAAATCAATCGGCTGGTTAAAAGGGATGTAATTTTTTATCCTCTACCGCGACTTCGTGAAGATCTACTACTGGAAGATCGACTGGAACTGCCAGATGATCTGACACCTGAAGAGCGCGATGAACTTCTGGACGATCTGTTGACACCTGAAGAACGCGATGAACTTCTGGATGATCTGTTGACACCTGAAGAACGCGATGAACTTCTGGATGATCTGTTAATACCTGAAGAGCGCGATGAACTTCTGGATGATCTGTTGATCCCCGAAGAACGCGATGAGCTTCTAGAGGGCCGATTCACCCCTGAAGAGCGCGATGAACTTCTGGAGGAACGATTCACCCCTGACGATCTGCTCGGAGAGCTGGATCGAGGAGCGGTGCTTCGAGAATTCGAATTTCTGCTCGAATTATTAAATAAACTTCTTCTCGTCTGTTGCGGCTGACTTCGTGCCTCTTGCTGCCGGCTGGAACGTGTAGCTTCAGAACTTCTACCCGAAGCTTCGCGGGAAGATTGAGGACTGGTCGATTGTCGACCATCTATTCGTCCGGCCGATTCTGCATTTCTTTGATCTGATGCACGTGTACGACCTGTTGTAGATCGACCGTCGGAAGGCTGACGTCTGGATGCGGGGTATTGGTCGTAATTTGACCTTCCCGAATTCAATCCATCACGAGTTCTCCCCGTCGTCGTTCCAGTGGTTCGAGAAGCACCTATTGTTCTGGGTCCGTAAGAAACAGAGCGTACTGCTCGTTGAGGATTATCGATTCTAGAAAACCGATTGTAACTATTATCCATTGCCCACGGATCGGAACCGGCAAAACCTCCACCACCTCCATAGAAGTTGTTAATGATCATGGTATTACCCCATCCTCCATAGGGGTTCATACCCCAGGGACTCATGCCAAAACCCATCGGTCTGACAAATCCCATTCCCATGCCATTGAAAGCGTAGGGGTTTCCAAAACCCATTCGAGGTGTAGGACACCAGGGACTTCCCCATCCGGCACCCCAGCCAAAGCCTCTGCGGTTATATCCCCAAGGTCTTCGATTCCAAGGCGAAAAGGCATTCCACCCTGTATTGACGTAGATGGACACTCCAGGCTGATAAAAGGGATCGTAGTGAAATCGATCAACGAAAAACGGATCATAAAATCCAAAGCCATTTCCCATCATTGGGCGGTTAAACCTTCGAATACGGCTCGAGTAGTGGAAATCGTAATCGTCGATACGACTAGCGTATTCATCATCGTAGTTATTTTCATTATACTGACTGGCAGGGGCTGGGTCAGAGTAAGTCTGCTCACGAGGCTGATCGTAATCTCGACTTGTCGTTTGAACCGCAACATAATCCGTTTCGGGATTATAATATAAATCATCAAATTGTGCAAATGATGAACTGGTGAGTGCAAAAAGCATCGAGGCCAGAAAGGCGAATTTAAATTTTAAAAATTTCATAACGTTGGGGTTTACAAGTTCATTCGGTTTCTCCGAAAATGTTATCTGCAATTTATTACTTTTGTCATTGCAAAACAAGTAAAGTATACGAAATAATGAGCAGTTTAAAGATAAACTATTCACTATTTTTTCTCTTTATTCACCATTAAAACACCACAAGAGCAAGGATTAGTTCTCTCTTGGGAAAAGTTTAACATTTATATGGCTAAGGCAATCGCAAGCAAGGAAGAAAACTATTCGCAATGGTACAATGATATTGTACGCAAAGCGGGATTGGCAGACCACAGCGCCGTTCGTGGATGTATGGTTATAAAACCCTTAGGATACGCTATATGGGAACATATGAGGGATCAACTCGATCGAATGTTTAAAGAAACGGGGCACAAAAATGCCTATTTCCCTCTTTTTATCCCTAAATCCTTCCTCAGTCGAGAGGCAGCTCACGTAGAGGGCTTTGCTAAAGAGTGTGCTGTGGTCACACATCATCGACTTAAAACCAGTGAGGATGGAAAAGAAGTCATTGTAGACCCAGAGGCCAAACTAGAGGAAGAATTAATCGTTCGACCCACTTCAGAGACCATTATTTGGAATACCTATAAAGATTGGATTCAGTCCTATCGCGATTTACCTCTTCTTATTAATCAGTGGGCAAATGTGGTTCGCTGGGAAATGCGCACACGTCCATTTTTGAGAACAGCAGAATTTCTTTGGCAAGAGGGACACACCGCTCATGCAACGCGCGAAGAGGCCATCCGGGAAGCAGAATTGATTCATAATGTGTACACCCGGTTTGCTGAAGATTATATGGCGATGCCTGTCATCAAAGGGATTAAAAGTGAGAATGAGCGTTTTGCCGGAGCAGAAGAAACATACACCATAGAAGCTCTTATGCAGGACGGAAAAGCCTTGCAAGCGGGAACGAGTCACTTTCTGGGACAAAACTTCGCTAAAGCTTTCGATGTGAAGTTTATGACTTCAGAGAACGAAGAAGAGTTTGTCTGGGCTACTTCATGGGGCGTGTCAACACGCCTGATTGGGGGATTAATTATGACGCATTCGGATGAGTGCGGATTAGTGTTACCCCCCAAACTCGCTCCTACCAAAGTGGTTATCGTACCGATTCCGACAGTAAAGCCTGAAATCGACGAGGTAGCCCAAAAGATTATTCGCGAATTGAAGGAAAAAGGAATCAGCGTGGAATACGATTGTGACACCACGAAACGATGCGGCTTTAAGTTTGCTGAACACGAGCTAAAGGGCACACCCGTTCGCTTGGGATTGGGCCCAAGAGACATTAAGAACAATCAGGTGGAAGTGGCTCGGCGGGATACCAAGGAGAAAAAACTCGTTTCTCTGGATCAGATTGGAATTTATGTGGAGAATTTGCTCGATGATATTCAGGATAATCTACTTCGGCGAGCGCGAAACTATCAAGAGGAACATACCACCGAAGTGGATAACTTCGACGATTTCAAATCGGTTATTGAGGAGAAAGGCGGATTTGTCAGTGCGCATTGGGATGGAACCGCAGAAACTGAAAAGGCAATTAAAGAGGCAACCAAAGCAACCCTGCGATGTATCCCACTCGATCAGAAAGAAGAAGCGGGATCATGCGTGTTTTCTGGGCGCCCTTCGAAAGGACGAGTATTGTTTGCTAAGGCCTATTAACTCTCATGTTCCATCACTTGTATAGCAAAGATTATTGAGTGAGAGAAAAAGTTGTTGGCGAAAGAATGATTCGACAATAGAACAGCTCTCGGACTCTTTCATGTCTAAAGCCAAATTAGGTGTTCTTATGCGAAAGTCTCTTCTCTTTTCAACAGCGTAAGGAGTTGACAAGCATTGATTTAGTGCGTAGAGGCTAGCAAATGCAAAAATGCTTTCATATGTTGACTTAAGGCTAATGTCATTACCACTAAATTCGCTAAGAACCGACTCTTGAGAGCTCTTCGTTTCTCATCAGGTGTAGAGATAAGTCGTGCCTCGTCTCTTCTAATAAACTCCTTCATGGCATCTTGACCTGAGTATATATCTGCTTCGACTTTTTCATACTTATTTGATAGTAATCGTACTGATCAATTCGAACCATTATTGAAGATTGACATTTTAAGTGAGGCAATTTTCCCTTTCGCTATTTTTAATTGCAAGCACTTTTCTATGAACGTATTTCTTATCGAGATCGGCTTTGGGCTTCCACTATAAAATGCAATGTGTTATATTTGAGTATTATTTTCTCAATGTAAAATTAATAGTTTTTTCGAATTCTTGCTTTTATGAAAAGATCAAGAACCTACATAAGCTTTGATTGGGCAATGAAAAAGCTTCTTCGCCAAAAGGTAAATTTCGACGTGCTTGAAGGTTTTTTGTCCACGCTGTTGCGCTTTGAGGTTAAAATCCAATCCATATTGGAATCTGAAAGCAATCCGGAAAACAACTTAGATAAAAATAACAAACTCGATATCCTATGTGAGGACAACTACCAGCGA
>CAZVFU010000093.1:4373-7909 GCA_964626595.1 uncultured Saprospiraceae bacterium | reverse complement strand
CTTTGCTCCTTTGGAACTGCGTCGGTCAATGAATGAGGTGGATTTTTTAGTTTGTATTGAGTGGATAGGAATGAAAAGAAGAGGACACACGCACTTCTAATCTATTCATGATGATGAAGTTATGGATATCATAATACGGCCTGGTACTCGATAAAACCGAAATGTACAACTCTTGTTGCGGAAGCGCTGCGCAGTGGGTGGGCTCGAAACGAGCCCAGTCTCCTTTTTTCATAAAAAGGGAGACCGAGCGAAGCCACTGGAGACTCGATTCGGCAGGAGGGGTTGGCCAGGAGGCTCCAGTGGGGCATCTGAGCGAGCCCCGAAGCATAGCGACGCGGCAGCCCGCTTTAGAGGGATGTCGCGACCGCCCAAAAAAGCCAAAATCGAAGGACTACATATATCTTTTATAGCCTGTTATTGATCAACTGAATCATACTACTGGTGGCCATGACGAGCAAGCAACCCAAAGCGTTGAGCCAAAGAAACGCGAAGTCCGCAACAAAAAAGTAAACCAAAATCACAATGATCTGACTGATGACCGTCCCCCAAAATACAGCAGTGCCTTTAATGAACTTCATGAAAAAGGCAACAACAAACACGCCCAACACACTGCCGTAAAAAATAGACCCAATGATATTTACTGCTTCGATTAAATTTTCAAATAAAGAAGCATAAGTGGCAAAAAGAAGAGCGACCATACCCCAGAAAACCGTAAATATTTTAGATGCGGCTAAGTAGTGCATATCGGATCCATCGGCTTTCCAATACTGCTTATACAGGTCGATCACGGTCGTGGTAGACAATGCATTTAACTCGGAGGCCGTAGATGACATGGCAGCAGAGAAAATGACAGCGAGTAAGAGCCCAATCAAGCCTATGGGCAGGTAATTGAGAACAAAAGTGATGAATACGTAATCGCTGTCCTTTGTTTCAGCCTCTGAATTGGTTTCCATAATCAGCTCATCTGCTTCCTTGCGTATATTTTGTTCCTCTTTATATAAATCCATAACCTCAAGTCGAGTTGTTTCTTGCTCGGCTGGGCTACTTTGTTCTCTGTTTTCAATGAGATAAAGCAACTTTTCTCGCTTTTCCTCAAATACAGTGGCGTACTTTTGATTAATTTGTTCAAGGCGATCCCCATCCGCTTGCTCGGACTGCACAACATCTACATTGGCAGGGTTGAAGTGTAAGGGAGGACGTTCAAATTGAAAAAAGATGAAAACCATGACGCCCACAAACAGGATGAAAAACTGCATCGGGATTTTGAAAAGGCCATTGAACATCAAACCTAATCGACTTTGATTAAGTGATCGGCCACCCAAATATCGCTGTACCTGAGACTGATCGGTACCGAAATAGGACAAAAACAAAAAGGTGCCGCCCAACATACCTGACCAGATGGTATATCTGTTTGTGAGGTTGAATTCCCAATTGATCACTTCCATATGATCCATTTGGCCTGCCGCCCAAACGGCATCTCCAAAGCTGACTTCCTCTGGGAATAAGTATATAATACTGGTAAAAGCAACGATCATCCCCACCATGATGACGATCATTTGCTGTTTCTGGGTTTGACTTACGGCTTTGGTTCCGCCAGCTACCGTATATATGATGACTAAAACTCCAATGAGTAAATTCGTAAAATTCAAATTCCAGCCTAGAATACTGGATAGAATGATGGCAGGGGCATAAATAGTAATTCCGGCGGCAAGCCCACGCTGAATCAGAAATATGGAAGCTGTAAGGGTTCGGGTGGGGGCATTAAAACGCTTTTCTAAAAACTCGTAAGCGGTGTACACGCGTAATCTATAGTATAAAGGAAGAACAAAAGCAGCCAAAATGACCATGGCCAGGGGCAGGCCAAAATAAAATTGGACAAAACCCATTCCATCATCATAGGCCTTTCCCGGAGTGGAAAGAAAAGTAATGGCACTAGCTTGGGTTGCCATGATGGATAGACCGATAAGCCACCAGGGCATATCGTCTCCTCTCAGGTAGCCTTTACTAGAGTCTATGTTACGAGTCTTCCACACGCCATAAAAGACGATGAACAAGAGTGTACCTAAAAGAACCGCCCAGTCTAAATTACTCATGCTACATTATAATACGTGGTCACCCAATAAAACAATACGATCAGAATACACTCTACAAGTAATAGTCCTATGTACATGCGCGGCCAACTCCCCAGAAAAGGAGGTGGATTAGTCGGTTTGTTTTCCTGTTCCATCTTCTTGTTTTAATGCTAACATGTTGGCAAAAAGCCGATAAGCTCCCGGCACACCGGCGGGCAACTGACGGAACCAGGATAATCCGGTGTAGACAAAGATGCCTTTTCCGTATTCAGCGATAGTAAGCGCTCCTGTTAATGGTTCTTCACCCTTATCATTAATTTCAAATATATCCACATAGGCGCTGTCGCGTTCCCCTGCGAAATAAAGCCCTCGTTCCTGAACCCAACCTTCAAAATCCGTACTGTCTATGAGGTTCGGATGATTAAGAAGGGCATGATCAGGGCGAAGGAATCGGACTGGGGCATTTTCGTCTGTCACGCGCCCTCGGCTTATCTCCAATGGGAGAGGAGCCACCTTATTGGTTTTGATACGGTAACTGGTATTGTACTGCGTAATGAGTGTTCCACCTTGAGCCACATATTTGAATAGTTCGTCTTGTTTGCGAACCAGCCAATCTATTGTATTATATGCGCGAATTCCTATTACGACGGCATCGTAAGCCGATAGGATATCCAATTGAATATCATCTTCGGATAAAAGTTGAACGTAGTAGCCGACTTGTTCTAATGCGGGAGGGACTTGATCACCAGCTCCCATGATGTAGGCTATATTTCGCCCACCACGCTTCATGTCAAGGGATACGACCCGCCCACGTGAAGGTAACATGACGTATTGAAGAGGAATATGTTCGTAATCGATTTTGGTCAGAGATAAGTTCGTATTGAACTTTTCATTCTCAAAAATAAATTCGAAGTTTCCGTCATAGGTCTCTACCGAGGTATCCGGTTGAACTGAAAACGTCATTGCCTTAGAATCGTATTTTTGTTCAATGTCTACATCCACTTCTTTTGGCTCTACAATCCAACCCTTGGGAACCGATAATTTGACCGTCCCTTTCAGGTTATTCTGCATGGATTCAATTTTGCAGCTTATCTCCTTTTGGCTGTTCGATTGGAATACTACAGTTTCTTGCTCCGGATTAAGAAATACCGGCGGTGTAATGGCGAATGGATCATATAATTCACCAATAGCAGGATCGACGCGCTTGTATTGAAGAGGTTCAACGAATCGAATGATTTGTTTTCCGAAGCGAACATCAATACGAACAGGAAGAGCCGAATCATTCTCCGCCTTCCCGATCATTTGTTGGTTATCGACTGTGTACATCCCATCAGACCAGGGTTGCTGAAGCCAATAGGGTGTGGAGTAGGGGATATTTTCAGGTAGCCCGAGCTTGTAATAAAACTGATGTTGCTGGTTAAATTGTCGGTAAAGACCCAGTTGGTAATCCATGGTGGTATCAAA
>CAZVFU010000093.1:0-4273 GCA_964626595.1 uncultured Saprospiraceae bacterium | reverse complement strand
AAAATTTCTTCTGGTTTTTGTGGATCATAGGTTTGTTCAGCAATTTTTATCAAATTGGAAATTCCCGTCCCCCCATACAGGCGCTCCCAACTAATGTCTATGGGATCAAAAATATCTTTTTGATCTTCACCCCATTCTCCTTTAATCAATTCAATGTAATCGGATTGCTCTCCTCTTCGAAGCTCAGTGCCAAATCCCTGGCAGCGATGCTTGGAACGGGCGGCATAGGCAATTTCATTATTGGATGTCCCCAATAAGGGATAATACACTCCTATGTCCACACTTGTTAGATTAGATTTGTCAGCTTCCTGAAAAGCTTCCCGTGAGCCATAGAACCACCAGCTGGTATTAAAATACAGTCGCTGAGGAGTCCACACATCCACATATTCTAGCTGCTCGGGATAGGCTTTAGGATCTCCGGCCATATCAAAGGCACGCATGGAGAGCATAGCCGAACTCGTATGATGTCCGTGGGTAGTACCCGAGGTCCTGTGGTCAAACCGATTAATAATGATATCAGGGCGAAACTTCCGAATAACCCAAACCATGTCAGCTAAGACTTTCTCTTCATCCCAGATTTCAAGGGTTTCATCGGGGGATTTAGAATACCCAAAATCATTCGCTCGAGTGAAAAACTGCTCCCCTCCGTCGAGCTCTCTCGCGGCTAAAAGCTCCTGAGTTCGAATTACCCCGAGTGGCGCCCGCAACTCAGGACCAATCAAGTTTTGACCTCCATCTCCCCGGGTTAAGGATAGATATCCCGTGCGAACCTTTCGTTCATTTGACAAATATGAGATCAAACGAGTATTCTCATCGTCGGGATGTGCCGCAATGTACAAAGCCGAACCGACGACTTTGAGTTTTTCAATTTGATGCATAATTTCACCTGCATCCCATTGTTGATCAGCTTGAGCCTGAATCGCAGCCGGAGTTGCTATGATGAAACCAAAAAGTAAAAAAGCGAAACTATATAATGTACTATGCATACACGAATTCATTTTAAAAGAAAAACCAAAACCAATACTATTCTATAACGCCCAACTCTTTACCTACTTCCGTAAAGGCAGCAATCGCCTTATCCAAATGGGCCCGTTCATGTCCAGCAGATACCTGAACACGAATCCGTGCTTTATCCTTTGGCACGACGGGATAGAAAAATCCAATGACATAGATTCCTTTTTCCAACAATTTCTCTGAAAACTTCTGACTTAGTGGGGCATCGTACAACATAATCGGAACGATAGGATGCGTGCCTGGAATAATATCAAAACCCGCATTTGTCATTTTCTCTCTAAAGTAGGTCGTGTTCTCTGTGATCTTATCTCGAAGTTCAGTTGAAGCAGATAACACATCTAAAACAGCAATGCTAGCGCCTACAATTGCCGGGGCGAGTGTGTTGGAAAATAAATATGGACGCGAACGTTGACGCAGCAGGTCTACAATTTCTTTACGGGCCGCCGTAAAACCACCAGAAGCTCCACCGAGGGCTTTACCGTAAGTTCCTGTAATTATGTCGACCTTATCCATCACATCGCAATACTCGTGTGTTCCCCGGCCTGTTTTTCCAATAAAACCCGTCGCGTGACAATCATCTACCATGACCATGGCTTCGTACTTATCAGCCAGCGCGCAAATTTTGTCGAGTTTGGCAATATCACCGTCCATTGAGAAAACACCATCTGTTACAATAAGCCGACGCCGTTGGCCCTGTGCTTCTTTTAACTTGGCTTCCAGATCATCCATATCGGAATGTTTGTATCTGTAGCGAGCCGCCTTACAAAGCCGGATTCCATCGATGATAGAGGCGTGATTCAATGCATCTGAAATGATCGCATCCTCTTTACCTAAAAGCGGCTCAAACAATCCTCCATTAGCATCAAATGCTGCTGCATAAAGTATGCAGTCCTCCATCCCCAGAAATTCTGCAGTTTTCTGCTCCAATTCTTTATGAATATCTTGAGTACCACAAATAAATCGAACACTGGACATTCCAAAACCGTGAGTATCAATGGCAGATTTAGCAGCCTTTAGAACATCGGGATGGGATGACAGGCCCAAATAATTATTGGCGCAAAAGTTGAGAACCTCGGGTGTTTTCTCTGTTTTAATGGCAGCCGATTGCGGCGTGGTTATGATTCGTTCTTCTTTGTATAATCCGGCATCTTTAATTTCCTGAATTTCGGATTGCAGATCTTTTCGAACTTGTGTAAACATGAATTACGATTTTTGTTTTTTTAAATTTTCTAGCATATCAGCACTCATCTCATCTAATGTGTACGCGGGCTTCCAGCCCCAATTCGACCGCGCTTGACGATCATCAATAGCCTCGGGCCAGGCCTCTGCTATTTTCTGTCGATGATCGGGCTGATAATCAATGGTAAAGTTAGGCATATACTTTTTGATCGACCTAAAGACTTCACCGGGGCTAAATGAAAAACCCTGAAGATTGTAAGATGTTCGCACTTGAATTTGTTCTGCCGGTGCTTCCATCAACTCCATAGTGGCCCGAATGGCATCTTCCATATAAATCATGGGGAGTTTTGCGTCCTCCTCCAAAAAACATTCAAATGGCTTACCTGCCACCGCGGCATGATAAATATCAACAGCATAATCCGTTGTCCCGCCGCCGGGTTGAGTCTGGTAACCGATAACTCCGGGGTATCGCAGTGATCGAACGTCGACCTGATAACGATCCCAGTAATACTTGGACCATAGTTCGCCGGCTACTTTTGTGATTCCATACACGGTTTTAGGGATCAAAACGTCATCTTGTTTTGCCATATCCCTATGAATTCCTTCTCCGAAAACGGCAATGGAGCTGGGGCAGAATATTTTTTGAACATCTGTTATTCGGGCCACTTCGAGTACATTTAATAAACCCTGAATATTTACATCATTCGTAAAAAGAGGCTTTTCTTCGCCACGGGCTGATAAAATGGCCGCCAGATGATAAATCTGACTGATATCCTCGTTTTCGACGAGTTCGAACAGGGATTTTCGATCCGTTACATCCAGCGTGTAAAACGGATGGCGCGTCTCAAAAGTCCGAACATCGGAAACAATGATCTGATCATCCGCGTATCGCTCTGCCAGGGCTTCGGTTAGAACCCCTCCCAGCTGCCCTCCGGCCCCGGTAACTAAAATTTTATCGTTTGTCTTCATAGCTGTTTTTTAAGAAATCAATGGTATCCACAAATTCACTGGTTCGAGCTCCAAAGTGAGAGTGGCAAAGCAAACTTTCCTTCCCATTGGTCAAGAGTAAAAAGGGCGCTTTTAGAACCGTATTGTAGTTTCCAATTTGCTGTAATACTTTTTCGTCAATAGGCACGGACCATGCCTTACATTCAGCAAGTAAGAACGGTTCACCCTTGCCATCATACAACACCAAATCCAGACGCTTTCTCATAGATTGTACACGGATTTCCGGCTCTGTTTTCATTCGGGCCGGACTGGTGGATAAAATGTCCTGCAAGTATAAAATCAGTGTCTGCCTAACGACCTCTTCGGGCTCAGCCACCAGCCAAAGCTTACGGGTGGGATCCCATAGTTTGCCATCACGCTGGCGAATGTGATCCGCATACGGACGCAGGGGGAGACTGAGGTGAGGTGTTTTACTCAAGGCGCTCTCCATCTTTATATCGGTATTCCAGAACGACCTCATTTTTATCGTTAAAATATTGGTGAAGTCCGTTCTTTTTGCCGTTTCTATACTCTATTTTTTGTTGAACTGTACCCAAGTTCTCTTTGTCGGAAAAATAAATATATCGTTCGCCTTCCAATTGCCCATTTTCGAATTCAGCCAGAGCTAAAGGATACCCAAATTTATACTCCCGATAGGTCCCGTGTTTTTGCCCATTCTTATATGCGGCATCCAGCGTCATGTTTCCATTCAGTGAAAACTCTTTGACGCGACCGTGAAGTTGCCCTTGATGGTAAGGTTCGATGCGCTCTATTTTCCGGCGTTCCGGATAGTAAGTAATCCAAACCCCATCTTTCTTTCCCTGGCGAACATATCCTTCTACCTTCAGATATTCTCCCCGCGTTTGACTCACATGCGTCAGTTCATCAGAAATGTTCTCCGAATCGAAGCCGTCAGGAACGGTATACCCCGCTCCCTCACTTGCAGAGGGACGCTTAGATTCAGTCTGACAGCCCAAGACTAAAAAACTGAGAAGCGCGAGACTGCAAAAGCCTAAGATTTTTCTCATATTTTTGACCCGAAAATAAGAAAATCATGGCGGATAAAACAAATAAAGACATAGCCCGGCAATTT
>CAZVFU010000092.1:0-8047 GCA_964626595.1 uncultured Saprospiraceae bacterium | reverse complement strand
AAATAAAAAAGCCCAAACGATCAGCGAAATGTTCGTTCGGGCTTAGCGATTATTAAGGAGAAACCGGCTTAGCCGGCCAGAGCTCCTTTTTCGATCTGATCTTTATACCAATGGTACACTTCTTCCAGGCCCTGGTAAAAGCGGACCTGAGGTTGGTATCCCAGGCGGCTCTCGATCTTGGAAATATCTGCTCGGGAGTGGGGGACATCGCCGGGTCTCAGGGGTCCATAATGGGGTTCAATGGTCTTTCCGGATATCTTTTGGAGATCGGTTACCATTTCATTGAGGCTAATCTGGTCTCCGCAAGCGACATTATAGACCTCATTGAGGGCTTCCGAGCGGTCTGTAAACAGGGCCAACTCGTTGGCCTGAATGGCATTCGCGATATTCGTAAAGTCGCGGCTGTAGGTTCCGTCGCCATTAATCGTGGGTGTTTTTCCTTGTATAAAAGCTTTGCAAAAAATGGGGATCACCGCTGCGTAGGGATTATTGGGGTTTTGGTGAGGCCCAAAAATATTGAAATATCGCAGGCCGATATAGTCCAGTCCATAGGTGAGCTTAAACACATGTGCATACTGTTCGGCGGCCACCTTACTGACGGCATAAGGAGATAGCGGGGCTCCAATTCGTTCCTCTACTTTGGGTAACTCCTCACTGTCTCCATAGGTCGACGAGGAAAAGGCGAGGACCACTCGATCGATTCCACTGGCCTGGGCTGCATGGAGGACATTTACGGTACCCCCGACATTCACCGCATTGGTGGCCATGGGGTTTTCGATAGACCGGGGAACAGAACCCAGAGCGGCCTGATGTGTGATGCGGTCAATATTTTTCATCGCACTCAAACAAGTGTCGTAGTCGCGGATATCGCCCCGGACGAACTCATAGCCGGGCCTGCCTCGCAGCCGATCTACATTTTCGATATAGCCGTTAGAAAGGTCATCTAACACCCGTACGGTTTCGACATCGGGATGGTCTAAAAAGTACGCTGCTAAATTAGATCCTATAAATCCGGCACCGCCTGTAATTAAAATATTCATATGAATCGCGTATGTATGTTATGGATAGAACTCAACTTTCCTTTTCGATGAGAAAGATATGGTTTATTCGCGTGTTTGATGAAATAGGCGCCTCGGTCTTTTTTCTTCCCCTTACCTTTGCTAGCGTCATTGGGGCAAGTTTTCGGAAAAAGGGGATAATAAACTGCCCCGATGTCGAAAAGCTGCATGCTTTGCGTCAGGGATAGTAGGGGCCGCGAGTGAAGCGAGCGGGTGCCGAGGGTCGCCCATGGCGATCTCGAGCACGGAACCCCCGCATAGCCCGGCCCCATGCGGCGCCAGACGGATGGGGAGACGCCCTAATTATTAATTGTAATATCCTTTATTGTATTTTCCATAGCCATATCGATAGCGGCCATAACCGTAAAAACTACCTTCTTTGATCCCGTTAAATACGATGGCGTAATTTTTCAATTGATAGTCTTTGCGCTCGTCTGTGAGGCTGGTCAGTGCTTTTTTCTGGGAAAAGCCGTGTTTGACGACGAATAGGGAGGCATCGGCCATATCTTTGATGCCGCGAGTGTCGGCGACGAGGCCCACGGGAGCGGTATCCCAGAGGACGATATCATACCTTTCGCTGAGTTCATCGATCAGCTCACTAAATCGAGAATTAAGTAAAAGTTCGGCAGGATTCGGAGGGACAGCTCCACTCAGGATATAGTGCAAATTAGGTTCATCCGTATGGTGATGGATAATTTCCGAAAGGCCTGCCTTATTCATGATATAGGAGGTGACTCCCGGCTGATTCATGGACGTCTCGAAGTAGGTATGAAGTTTAGGTTTTCTCAGATCCAGACCCAGCACACATACTTTTTTTCCGGTCAGTGCGAGGGATTGGGCCAGGTTTACAGCTACAAAGGTTTTCCCCTCACCCGATTCATAAGAGGTAACGAGTACGTTTGGCGTTTTGTCCGTGGGAAGTAAAAAGGACAGATTGGTTCGCAAAAGGCGAAACATCTCTGCAGCCTGACTTTTGCCGGAGCCTATCAGTTGATCTTTGGCCGATGCGGTCTCCAGGATTTCTCCGACGATAGGGGCACGGACGAGTTCTTTTATGTCTTCGCGACTTTTGATCCGGGTATTAAACAGTTGGAGAAGCAGGATAATTCCAAGGGGAAGCGTCACGCCGAGGGAAAAAGCGATGGCGTAGACTTGAGTTGGTTTGGGTGAGACCGGAGATTTGCTGGTTTGCGGCCAATCTACGACCCGAACATTACTGGTGGCCATGGAGATCGAAAGTGCAATTTCTTCGCGTTTCTGCAGCAAATAGAGGTATAGGGATTCTTTGATTTTTTGCTGTCGGACGATTTCCAGAAGTTCGCGTTCCTTTTTGGGAATGGAGCTAAATTCGCCCTGCAATTCCTGTCGGCGTTCCACTGCAGATTGGATAGAGAGGTCTATTTCCTGGTATGCGCGCTCAATATTTGTGAAGATATTTTCTTTAAGCACATTGAGTTGTTCTTCCACCTCTTCTATCACCGGGTTTTCGGGGCCGGCCCCATTGAGCATACGATTGAGTCGAAGAACGATCGAGTTATATTGTTCGATGAGTTGCGTGAGTCTTTGGTTTTCAGGAGCCAAGGAGCCTGGCAGCAGCTGAAAAGGTTTTTCAGGATCTGAGAGTAAAGCTTCGAGATCCTGAATGATTTCTTTTTGAACTTCCAACCGGCGCTTATCCGTTTCTGCTTCTATGAGTTGTCCACTTAGTTCGCTAATCGCTTCACCGGCTTCACCGGCGATATCGTTGCGTTTTTTGAAGGACTCGATGGTCTGTTCGACGAGGCCCAGTTCATCTGTCAGTAAACGGATGCGCTCTTCGATGAAGCTCAGGGTGCGCTCATACCCTTCATTCTTCTCACGCAGAGACCGACGGGTATATATGTCAATCACGGTATGCAGGATATCCGCACTCTTTTGAGGAACATTGGTTTCAATACTCAGGTTGAGCAAGGTGGCCCAGTCCGATTCGCGTTTCACCTCAAGTGCATTGGCGTATCCGGAGGCGGCCGATTCTGGGCTTCGAATACTAAGGGTGAGTTTTTGCCCCGGCGATTCGATTTGCAAGGGATTGGACAAAACAAGGATGCCTCCATCCAGGGAAATGCGTTCTCCAAATGAATAGCTGTCTCCCTCTTCGTCCTCCAGTGCTGAGAGTTTAAATTCCGTTTTGGACACTGAGGTGAAATAATAGGTTCCATTGACAGTAGCGGTGTCTACATGCCCCATGGACTTACTGTAATCTTCCGTTGTTTTAATGGCTCCGGATTTATACCATTGATAGTGGAGATCTAATTCTTTGACGACTTCCGTCATGAGGTCTCTGGACTTCAGGATGGCCATTTCATTGAGTACGTTTTTATCCGTATTGAGCAGACCCAGATCCTGAAAAATCATTTCTTCAGAAACCGATCCGCCCGACCTATTGTCGCGAATAAAAATTTTGGATTTGGAGCTATAGGAAGGCTGAGTGTACCGCAGATACATATAGCCCATAGCCAAAAACAGCAGAATAGCGCTGAGAAACCAAAATTTGTAATACCATACCTTGAGAAGGAGTTCCTTAACGTCTAACTCGTCCTGTCCGGTGCCGTCAAAATATTCAGATGATTGATTCACTATATAAAGTTCGTTGATTATTCAAACAAAGATTCTTAGAAAGCCCCGGAAACAGCCAGAATGGTAACGATCAAGGACACTACCGAGCTAGCCCCTCCAATAATGCTAAATGCAGCGCGGGCTTCATTGGATAAGAGGCCTGACTTTTCTCTTAAGGGCTCTACATAAACAATATCGCCTTGTTGCAGGTAATAATACGGAGAATTAAAAAGATCCGTAGAAAGAACATTCAGCCTGACGTAACTTCGCTGGCCTGCCACTTCACGGATGACCAGCACATTTTCGCGATTAGAAAAATCCGTAAAGTCTCCGGCCATGCTAATCGCTTCGAGAACATTCAGAGATTCCTCGGGAACCGTAACCGGTCCCGGTCTGCGAACTTCACCGGTGACAATGACCCTAAAGTTGAGCACTCGGACTTTTACCACAACGTCCTTTAGCGCAGGTTCGAGAAGCGTTGTCAGGGTATCCGTAACCTCATAAGTCGATAGTCCACTGACCTGAATTTCACCAAATTTTGGAAATAGGATAGTGCCATTCTTACTGACCAGATAGGACATGGGACCCGTCACATCGCCTCCTCGAGCCATCTGAGCTCCGGCCATCCCTCCTGAGCCTGAAGGCATCATGGGATTGTAAGGCGCGGCCAGCTCCATATTTGTAGATGTGACCTGAATTTGTAAAATATCGTCGGGCTGGACTGTAAATGCGGGAGGTGTAGATACATCGATAGTCCCTCTCGGGAAAGGTGTTCCCTGATTAAAATTAACCAACTGCTCAAACTTCACGCAGGAAGTAGATGACAAGAATAACAGCAGCAGTAAGCTATATCCTGTGATTTTAAATGGCGTAATTAACATTATTTTGATATTGTGGTTTTTTGAGTGTAGCGGGCCATTTTTTGGGAAGACGCTGACGGAGAGTTGTCAAATCCTCTTTACAATGCGCGTCAGTGGCTACCCAGCGAAAAGCATCCCTTTGGATCAACTCCTCAGCTAAAGACTGAACTTCCGGTCCATATTTTCCGATCAAGGAGCTCAAGTTTAATTGCAGCTCTACTCCTCTGTCTTGTAAGTTATCAAATTTTTCCAACTCTTTTCTCCAGTAGAGGTATCTTTCAGCATGCGCTAAAACGGGTATGTACCCTTTCATTTGCAGGTCAAAAAAATATTGCTTCCAATCCAATGGGGGCTGAAAAAAGGGCAATTCAATTAAGATGCGGTTTCCGTGAAAAGAAAGTAAATTATCACTATCTAATTGTTTTCGAAACAAGGCATCTGTCTGATATTCGGCGGCTAATTCGAGCTCTACACGGATCCCTTCCGAATTGACCTCCGCCTGAAGTTGTTCAAACTTCTCTTTGAGTTCCGCCGGAGTATTGGGGTAGTAGGATTCATTAATATGGGGTGTGGCTACGACTTTTTTCCACCCCATTTCGGCATATGCCCGCATCATAGCCAGGCTTTCCGACAGATTCTGAGCGCCGTCATCCACACCGGGCAAAACGTGATTATGCATATCCGTTTGGATAAAGCTCAAGGTGGCTTTTGGTGCGTACTTCTTCTTTAGAAACGAAAACATAGGGTGTTGATTTAAATAATCATGCCGGCGCCAACCGTCTCGTTTGTATTTTCATCAATTAAGATCAGGCTCCCCGTCAGTCTGTTTTGACGATAGGGGTCCGCAAAAAGAGGTTTTGTAGTTCGAATTTGTATCCGAGCAATATCATTCATGCCTATTTCAGGATTTTCCATATCGCGGTGCAAGGTATTGATATCCATTCGGTATTGAATATTTTTAACGATGCATCGCACCTCGTCCTGAGTAGAGTGCATAACAGCATATTTGCCACGCACTCTTAACGGCTGCTGTGAGAACCAGCAGACCATGAGGTCAATATCCTGTGATATCTCCGGTTGATTTTGGGGTCGAACGATCATATCTCCACGCCCGAGATCCAAGTCATCCTCTAATAATAAAGTGACAGACATAGGCGGAAAGGCCTCTTGAATAGGGCCATCATAGGTATGAATGCCTTTTATAGTACTTGTGAAGCCAGATGGTAATAGTAAAACTTCGTCGCCTACTTTAAAAATACCGCCTGCCACTCGTCCGGCATACCCTCTGAAGTCATGGTATTCGTCTGTATTGGGCCGAACTACAAATTGAACGGGATAGCGAGCATCGATAAAATTAAAATCGCTACCAATATGGACATTTTCCAGGTAATAAATCAGGGTAGGCCCTTCATACCAATCCGTATTTTTTGACCGGTCCACTACATTATCTCCTTTTAGTGCTGAAATGGGGATAAAGTGGATGTCCTTAGCGTCCAGCTTAGAGGCGAAGGCTTCGAAGTCATCCTTAATCTCGTTATATTTTTCTTGCGAAAAATCAACGAGGTCCATTTTATTGACACATACAACGATGTGAGGAATTTGCAGCAAGGATGCAATAATCGCATGACGCCGGGTTTGCTCGACGACTCCATTTCGGGCGTCAATTAATATAAGAGCGACATTGGCGGTAGATGCCCCCGTCACCATATTTCGCGTATATTGAATATGGCCCGGTGTGTCTGCGATAATAAATTTCCGCTTGGGCGTTGAGAAGTACCTATAGGCAACATCTATGGTGATGCCTTGCTCTCTTTCCGATTTGAGTCCATCTGTAAGCAAGGCCAGGTTCACGCCTTCTTCTCCACGGCGCTCACTAGTGGTTTTGACTTGATCGTACTGATCCTGGAATATCGCCTTACTATCGTATAGCAATCGGCCGATCAGGGTAGATTTGCCGTCATCGACACTCCCTGCCGTTGTAAAGCGCAATAATTCTGTTTTTACTTCTTTTGGCTCCATAAAAATGAAATTCGGTTATAAATCTTGTCTGAGAGAAAGTCTCTTAAAATTTGTGGGGCTAGATTGATGCCAAACAAATGGGTTAAGCCCAGAAAGGCAAATATGGAAAAAATTGTCATAGCGAATAAATGTAAGAGGTAAATGATACTTCGATGAGTTTCAACTACCGCATCGGCCAGAAAAAGGGAAGTGACCTGGGAAAAGGCGATGTAATCTACTCCGTATGATAGGAGTATAAACAAAAGAGTAGTGCCTGCGATCGGCAGATAATTCATCAAGTGTCTTTTCATACTCAAGCCCAATACCTTTTGCACCCACCATACGCCGGGCAAATAGCCTGCAATTATGCCGAGAGAAACGCCAACCGCCACTCCAAGAATCCCAAAAAAGGCTCCGATCACAATACCTGCTACCGTAAATAAACTGGTCACTAAGGTATTGTAAAAATGAATGCGGGTTCTATTAAGAACAATAAAAATATTGGGAATGAGCGCTGCAATCGAAAATACAATACCTCCCAGGCTCATGACGCGCATCAGAGGAATCATGCTTACCCATTCCTTTCCAAAAATTCCAAGAACGAAATAAGGTGCGAACACGAATAAAATACTCATCAACGGAAAAGTGATAAAGGCCGTCGTCTTATTCACTTTCAAAAAAGTGTCAATGATTCTCTCCGGCTCGGATTGAATTTTTGAAAAAGAGGACATCATGACTCGATTGATCGCCTGTGAGATATTGTTTACGGGTAAGCTTAGGATATTGTAAGAACGACTGTATATTCCAGTATCAAAGGTACCAAACCAACGTCCAACAACCATAATATCAACATTTCGTACAAACAAACGCACAGAATTGGACCCAAGTAACGGCATGGTAAAGCCCAATATGGGAGAAAGAAGTTGCTTATCAAAGGTAAACCGAGGCCACCAGCGATTGTAATAGAAGGTTGCGAGAGTAAAAAAAAGCTTAAAAAAGCCTATTCGCGCAACCAGGGCCCAAACCGACTGTGTCTCTAAAGCCCAGTAAATGGCAATCGCACAACTTAACACCATGCTAATAAAGCGGGCTTTAAACAGGTCCTGGAGGTTGAGCTCTCGGTTGAGCATGGCGCGCTGAACGAAAGAGAAGGACTCGATGATAAAAAAAATACTCATCAAGGCCAGTATCTCCGTGACCTGGGGTTCCCGGTAAAAGGCGCCCACCGCTGGGGAAATCAAATACATCAAGCCTGCAATGAGGATCCCTAATATTAAATTGAGCCAAAAGCAGGTCGACAGAATTGAATCTGAAATCTCAGGTCTTTGGATGATAAAGGCAGGAATCCCAAACACCACCAGAATATTGGCAAAATTAAAAAAGACGTTTGTCATCCCAATGACCCCAAACTCTTCGGGGCCGAGAATGCGCATGAGAAGCACCATCGTGAGCTGCATGACGACCATGTTGACCATCTGGTCAATGACGCCCCAGCGAAGTCCTTTTACGGTTTTACTCTTAAAGGTAGATGATGCC
>CAZVFU010000091.1:0-8066 GCA_964626595.1 uncultured Saprospiraceae bacterium | reverse complement strand
TGTTATTACTCGTGAGATGCAAGTAGGTGCCTGAGGTCGGCTTGGCGTAATCCTTGGGGATATAGGAGAACTTATCCTCTTTGGAGGAGGCGAGGACATTCACCTCGCCATAGAGCTTGGCTTCTTTTATGGCTTTCGTCGACCAAGAACCGGTGTCGACGTAGTGCGCAGTATCTGAAGCAGCCAGTAAATTCATCGGCGCCATAAAAAACTGACTGCTGGCTCCACCGGTTAGAAAAAGCGGTTTGTGCGTATCCGGTAAATTCAACAAGTCTTTCACGAGCTCTACCGAGCGGTCAAGCACCTCCACAAAATCCTTAGACCGATGTGATATCTCCAGAACGGATAATTCCAGATCATTGAAGTTGAGAATGCCATCGGAAGCTTGTTGAAAAACTTCTTTGGGCAGTATAGATGGTCCGGCGCTAAAATTGTGTTTCATGTGGGAAGGCTTTTTTTGTTTATCGTCGAGGGTAAGATAAGCATATCTGAGATATTGAAGAAACGCAGAGGACGCCTTACTGAAAAATTCACGATTATTTTATGCAGGGGGAGAATAAAGACAATGGAATCAAGGGGAAGGTAGAACGCGGATTTCGCGGGATACCTGAATTGGTTCTGCTAATTGCTGTGGTCCTAGCCTTCCTAAAGGCCATACCACCATAAAAAAAGCTGAATGCGTTTGCATTCAGCTTTTTATTCATCCACAATTCGGACATTTTAGGCATCGGCCAGCGACGCGTGCAAGTACTCGCGATTCAGTTTTGCGATATTGTCCAGAGAAATCTCTTTCGGGCATTCCGCTTCGCAGGCCCCGGTATTGCTGCACATTCCAAAACCTTCCTTATCCATCTGCGCTACCATTTTGCTGGCGCGTTCCGTTCGCTCCACCCGGCCTTGTGGCAATTTCGACAGGTGGGCTACCTTAGCTGAAGTAAATAGCATGGCTGAGGCATTAGGGCAAGCCGCAACACAGGCTCCGCAACCAATGCAGGTAGCCGCATCAAAAGCCTCTACTGAATCGTGTTCTTCCACGGGTATACTGTTTCCATCCGGCGCCTGTCCGGTATTCACAGAGATGTAGCCTCCGGCTTCAATGATGCGATCAAAAGAAGAGCGATCCACGACTAAGTCTTTTACGATGGGGAACGCTCGGGCTCTCCACGGCTCAATGGTAATGGTCTCTCCATCTTTGAAGTGCCGCATGTGCAACTGACAGGCCGTCGTGGCTTTCATCGGCCCGTGGGGCTTGCCGTTGATGACTAAGCTACACGACCCACAAATACCTTCACGGCAATCGTGCTCAAAAGCTACGGGCTCGCGTTTCTGAGAAATGAGGTCCTCGTTGAGTACGTCCAGCATTTCCAAAAAGGACATATGCTCATTTGCCTCAACCTGATACTTTTCAAATCGACCTTTGGAAGTCTGGCCGTCTTGTCTCCATATTTCTAATGTAAGATTCATCTTCTATTTTATTTGTATGATCGAGTTTTCAACTCGACGTTATCAAATTTAAGCTGCTCTTTAATCAACTCGTGGTTTAGATCGTCGCTCCAGCGCCAGGCCGAAACATAGGCGTATTCATCATCGCGGCGCAGGGCCTCGCCATCCTCTGTCTGATATTCTTCCCGGAAGTGTCCTCCGCAAGATTCGTCGCGATCGAGGGCGTCTAAAATCATAAGTTCACCGAGTTCCATGAAATCAGCTACTCGGGTCGCTTTCTCTAATTCCGGATTGAAGTCATTGGCCTTGCCGGGCACGTAGACATTCTCATAATACTCTTTTCTCAGCGCGCGAACTTTTTCAAGCGCCGTTTTGAGTCCTTTTTCGTTTCGGCTCATGCCACAGTAATCCCAAATCAATAGACCGAGTTCTCGGTGGAAACTTTCCACCGACTTAGAGCCATCGACATTCAGTAAAGCATCAATTCGGGCTTTTACATCGGCTTCAGCTTGTTTGAACTCCTCTCCCTCCGGATCGAAAGGCGGGGTGTTAATTTCATTGGCGAGGAAAGTACCAATAGTGTATGGAATCACAAAGTATCCATCGGCAAGGCCCTGCATGAGTGCAGAGGCACCTAAGCGATTTGCGCCATGATCAGAGAAATTGGCTTCGCCAAGAGCAAACAAGCCCGGCAGGTTCGTCTGTAAATTGTAGTCTACCCATAAACCACCCATGGTGTAGTGAATGGCCGGGTAAATTTGCATCGGCGTTTTGTAGGGATTATCGCCGGTGATCTTTTCATACATTTCGAAGAGATTACCGTATTTCTTCTCCACCACTTTTTCGCCCAATTCGATTATTTTTTCTTGGCTGGCCTTGTCAATACCCTGACTGTGTGCTTCTGCTTTTCCATATCGCTCGATCGCCGAGGCGAAATCTAAGAAAACAGCCAGCCCGGTACTATTCACACCATAGCCTTCATCGCAAGCGGTCTTAGCTGCGCGGGAAGCCACATCTCGCGGGACGAGATTACCGAATGCCGGGTATCGTCGCTCCAGATAATAGTCCCGATCTTCTTCTTTAATGTCTGTCGGATGCAGGCTGCCTTCGCGGACTTTTTGTACATCCTCTTTCGATTTCGGCACCCAAACCCGCCCGTCATTTCGAAGGGATTCGGACATCAAGGTCAATTTAGATTGATATTTTCCTGAAACCGGAATACAAGTCGGGTGAATCTGACAAAAGCTAGGGTTAGCCATCAATGCGCCTCGCTTAGAGGCTCGCCATGCAGCAGAAACATTGCAATTCATGGCGTTAGTGGACAAATAATATACATTGCCGTATCCACCGGTAGCTAAAACCACCGCATGAGCAGCATGGCGCTCCAATTCGCCCGTCACTAAATTACGGGTAATAATACCGCGCGCTTTGCCATCAACCATAACCAGGTCGAGCATTTCATGTCGGTTGTACAGTTTGACACCGCCTGTCGCCACTTGACGCTCCAGGGCCTGATAGGCTCCCAATAGCAATTGCTGGCCGGTTTGACCTCGGGCGTAAAAGGTACGACTTACCTGGACCCCACCGAATGACCGGTTGGCCAAAAGTCCACCGTATTCTCGGGCAAATGGCACTCCTTGTGCCACAGCTTGATCTATTATTTCAGTACTGACTTCTGCCAGTCGATAAACGTTCGCTTCGCGGGAGCGGTAGTCGCCCCCTTTTATTGTATCGTAAAAAAGTCGATACACACTATCTCCATCATTTTGATAATTCTTAGCGGCATTAATTCCTCCTTGAGCAGCAATACTGTGCGCCCGACGTGGTGAGTCGTGAAAAGTGTATGCTTTGACTTTGTAACCCAATTCACCCAAAGAAGCGGCGGCCGAAGCTCCCGCCAGACCGGTTCCTACCACGATTACTTCCAGTTTCCTCTTGTTATTAGGCGCCACCAAATTCATGGAAGACCGATATTTCTGCCACTTCTCTGTCAGTTCGCCTTCGGGTATATTTGCATTCAGTTCCATAGATATATTAGATTAGGATTGACTTTCGAAAAACATGTAAATAGGGATAACAGCAAAGCCCGCCGGTATAATGATGGCGTACAGCTTACCCACTGTTTTGATTAATGGGGTATACTTTTCATGATCCAGCCCCAGAGTTTGAAATGCGGACCAGAATCCGTGCCACAGGTGAAAAGCGAGTGCTAATAGACCCACCAAATAAGCGATCACAATCCAAACATTGGCAAAAGATGCCTCTACTTTAGACTGTAAATCTGCCACCGGCTCGCTGTAGCCGGCAATGGATACCGTCTCAATATTTCCCGTTTTCATAGAAAACCAAAAATCGCCCATGTGAAGCATAAGAAAAGCAAAAACTAGAATACCTAGTAAAGCCATTTGTTTGGACGCCCATGAATTCACACCCGCATTATATTTTCGATAACCTTGAGCACCTCTGGCTTTATTGTTGCTCAGTTTTATAACGATACCTTGTATGGCGTGTAGCAAAATAAAAAAGTACAGGCCGTAAGACAAGGTCTTAATCAATGGATTATGCGTCATAAAATAGGCATACTCATTAAAAGCTCTTCCTCCGTCGCCGGATAACAACTGCAGATTACCTGTAAGGTGCACGACCAGAAAAATAATGAGAAAGAGTCCGGTTAGACTCATGATCGTTTTTCTTCCAATGGAAGAAGTCAGGAAATTTTGAAACCAATTTTTCATAAGGGTTGTATATTTCGTATCCCAAATGTACCAAATTAATGCGTTTTTAGTCGAATAGTTTTACCCAGTCATTTTGATTTGCTGTATTTAGAATAGTTTTAAACTGCCATGACAAAAGGCATGTGGACATCCTGGCTTGATGATTTGTTGATGACCTAACCCGAATGAAAGAGGGTGGTTTTTGTAAGAATTGAGCAAATTGAGCTTCATGTATCAAAGACTATCTGGGTTTGTGTTCCATAGAGGAACGGTGCTAAAGGATTCGCGTGAGATACATAAAATAGGCTACAGAAATCGGGATTTGCGGTTTTTCCTGGATTATGAAGGCTATGTATTTTCTGAGTTCAGGTTGAGGGAGTTGTTGTTTTATTTACCTATCTGAACCGCTAATTTTTCTTGTGAACTGATTACTCTGATCAGAGACGGTATTCCTAGACATGTCGGGAGCCAAATCCAGAATGGATGGTATTTTTATATTATTGCTCAAAAGCTAATACCGGAGGGGGGGAATGCAACGGGAGCAAGTGCACTGGCCACGCCTTTAATGGAGGAGGATGAACCAGCCCGAACGCCTACGCAATTGCTTCGACAGGGCAAGGCACGCCCTGTATCTGCAACGGCAAAAGCACCCAGCCTCATTGTCTGAATCAAATTTTAGGATGATGGGATGATAGGATTGTTTTTAGGGGATCGGGAAAACGCGGAGCTTGACTGCAATACACAAAGACATGGATAGATGAACATGCAATTCCTCTGGCCTGGCGCGGAGGCCGCGTGAGGGGTACGGAGGGCGCCGGCAGGCGGTCCCGAGATCGCGAATGGCGATCTCGAGGACGGCACCCCGCAGGGGCCCGACCCCCGAGCTCTGCCGAAGGTCAGAGCCTCGGGGGGCACGCCCTAAAAAAATAAGAGTGCCGCCTAAAGAAATAAAGGATAGGGGGACTTATACCTATAGATTGCGACATTATCCCCATCTTTGCTGTCAGATTGAGGAATATTTGTATATGAATAAAGAAAAGCGAACATCTTTTGACCGATTCTTGAGTTACTTCCCTGAATTGGATTTGCCCGTTATCTTGACAGCGGATGCGCATCACGAATTTAGTAAGACCAACACGCCTTTGCCGCAGCCCATGATACAGGAGTATCTGCTGGACCAGAGCATAGAGGGAGCTACGGACGCATACGATGAATATATTCCTTGTTTAAAAATTCCGAACACTAATGCGTTTCACGCTGTTGTCTACTTTAAAGCTACTTTACTGGTATATGAGTACTTTTTATTGACGTATGATTTAGATGGGGAGCAGATTGCGCAGGAGAAAATAGGCGGAATGCTCACGGAGGGCGAAAAAATTCATCGGGCGATCCCAACGATCAGCGAGGATTGGACGATTCACATTGTAGAAGGGGCGAACCCCATTGAGTCTAAAAAATATCAACCAACAAATTCAAGGGCTTTTAGTATGGAATTGCTCCCCGATGGCAAAATCATCTACAGTCTTTCTGATCACAACATATAAAATAGAATGGGAAATAATAAATCACTGAGCACAAGAAGATTAGTTCAAAAACTAAGCAACTACATCAATTCAAATGCCAACGAGAAATACAGTATTGAAGAGCTAAAAACGCACCTGAGGGTAGGAAATTCAACTAAAGAAATTTTGCAGGCGGCAGAAATGCTTATTGAGCGAAACAAAGTGCTTCGAACTGAAGATGGGAAATACACCTATCCAAATACTAAAAAGCAACGCAACAAATTGCAAAAACAGGATCCGAAAATCCCTTCTATGCACGGCAAATCGAAGGATAAGCAGCATATTGGAACCGTAGATAAGACTCGAAGCGGAGCTGCTTTTGTCATGATTGAAGGGATGGAGACCGATGTTTTTGTCCCCCCGAGGCGAATGAAAACCGCTTTGCATCGAGACACGGTGAAAATTAACATCGTGAAGTCAGGCAAGCGGAAACCAGAGGGTGAGATCACCGGAATTGTCAAACGCGACAGAGATCGTTTTGTGGGAAAATTGGTGCATCGCAATAAATTCTGCATTGTAGAAACCGAGGACGGAAAAACGCACTTTGACGTAAAAATCTTCGATCAATCGGCCTACGAGGTCGCGGATGGCACCATCGTGGTGGTTAAAATAAACAATTGGCCGGAGCGAAAAGGGCAGCTGCCCATTGGAGAAATCACTACGGCACTGGGCGAATCGGGCAGTAATGATATCGAGATGAACTCCATTCTTATCCAGAAAGGGTTCAACCTCAAATTCCCAGAAGAAGTCATGAAAGAAGCGGAGCACATTCCGGCTGAAATTCAGCCTTCAGACTTGAAAGACCGCAAAGATATTCGTGACATCACCACATTTACGATCGATCCGGCTACCGCCAAGGACTTTGATGATGCCCTCTCCTACCGGGAGTTGGAAAATGGACATTACGAAGTGGGGATTCATATTGCCGATGTCACTCACTATTTAGTGGAAGGCAGTGCTATGGATGAGGAGGCTAAAGAGCGCACCACTTCCGTCTACCTGGTCGATCGGGTAAATCCCATGTTGCCCGAGCGCTTGTCAAATAATTTGTGCTCGCTCGTTCCCAAACAAGATCGACTTGCCTTTTCTGCCATGTTTACTTTCAATGAAAAGCACCACATTCAAAAAAAGTGGTTCGGTAAAACGCTGATCCATTCGAATGAGCGATTCACCTATGAGCAGGCCTACGAAATCATGCGTGGCGATGTACCTCACGCCCTATCCGACGAGATTCAGGCAATGAATCTCGTAGCCCACCGGCTCCGTGACTACCGCTTTAACCATGGATCCATCTCTTTTGAAACCGATGAAGTCCAGTTTGAGCTGGATGACAACGGAAAGCCGGTAGAGATTTACGTCAAGGAGCGGAATGAAGCCCATATGCTGGTCGAAGATCTCATGCTTCTCGCAAATCGGGAGGTCGCGACCTTTATCATTGAGAAAGAAAAGCACGGGAAAGATATCCCGTTTCTATACCGTATTCACGACACGCCAGATCCCGAAAAAATTCAGGACTTTGCCGCGATGGCCAAAGAGGTCGGCTTTCAGTTCGATTCCTCGAGTCCGGATTCGATCACGAATTCCTTCAATCGACTCGTGGAAAAGGCGCGACATGACGATGCGCTTAAGATATTGGAGCCTTTAGCTATTCGAACCATGGCGAAAGCAATATACAGCACTGAAAACATCGGCCATTATGGTCTGGGATTTGAAAATTACACCCATTTCACCTCGCCCATTCGCAGATATGCCGATGTATGGGTCCACCGAATTCTTCACGAGCAGCTGCAAGAGAAGCCCAAGAAAAGAGACCAGAAAGAAATCAAACGCCATGCTCGATACATCTCCGACATTGAACGTCGGGCACAGGAGGCAGAAAGGGAGTCAATTCGATATAAGAAAGCCGAGTTCCTCGAAAATCAGGTAGGGGCCATCATGCCGGGCTACGTGTCGGGAGTTATCGAAAAAGGGATATTTGTCGAATTGGAAGGAAGTATGGCCGAAGGCATGGTTCCTTTTTCCACTCTGGACGAACCCTTTTTGGTGGAACCTCGCAAATATAGAGCTACGGGCAAGAAAACATCATGGGTCCTCAAAATGGGTACCCGAGTCAATGTTAAAATACTGGGCGTCAACCTAACCCGTAGAGAAATTGACATGGAGTTGGTCAGTATGATCGACGAGAACTAGAGCCCGCGAAGGTCAAGCACCCTCGGGGTCAAAAAAAGCCTGAAAGGGCTACCCTTTATTGCATAGTATGGTTTACTCTCCCTTTTTATAAGGTAGTCTTTTTTTAAATTTTTGGGCGTCCATCGAGCATTCGCCTATCGGCGATGCTCGATGCGCT
>CAZVFU010000090.1:0-8142 GCA_964626595.1 uncultured Saprospiraceae bacterium | reverse complement strand
AAAACACACGGGAGTTTGTCAACTTTATCAGGGAGCATTTACCCGCCGCGAAAATCAATTTTGTCTCAGAAGAGTTAGCAGAGCAAGGGTTTACCCCTTCCGTGTTTTCATTGGATTTGCCCACAAGAGGAGATACTGAGGAGGAACGAGAGCGCTATAAAAGAGCGTTGAATCTCAAATTGATCCATTTAATGATTGCCAAAATCCCCCTTGAAAGTAAATACTGCGTGAGTTATGGACAGTTAAAAGGGGTGTATTGGACGATACCTGCCACATCGACCCAGGGGACAACGAAAGAGGGAGACAAAGACTATATAGCGCGGGTCGCTGTTTCGCCCCAGATGGATCTTGATCGTCACAAAGAGGTCTTTTTAGATTTTATTGTGGAGAATGAGTTAAATGAGAGCTAGGGAAAGAGGGAGCGGGTGAGGCCCCGTGATGTTTGCCAAAATGCGAAAAGACAAACAATATATACCTTTCGACAGCAGATAAAATTCGTTAACTTTGAGTAAATGAAATGAAATGGACATTCAAGCTTTAAAAATCGAACTGGTCAAGCAAATTCTTAACACGGAAAGTGAAGAACTCCTCAACCGCCTGTACTCGACTCTAAAAGTTGAGAGTAAAGACTTTTGGCTTGAACTAACGGATGCACAGCGTAGAGAAGTCGAAATGGGACTTGAGCAAATCCAAAACGGGAAAACAATTGATCTCAAAGACTTTCTCAAAAAAGTTTCATGAGAATCCGCCTTTCGGAGCTCGCTGCTTTTAAGATTCAAGCGCTTTTAGACTTTCTGGAAGAAAAGTGGTCGGTGAAAACCAAAGAAAAGTTCATTCAAAGGTTTACTGACCATCTCAAAGCATTAGAAAAAACCCCCGAAGGTTTTCCTCAAAGTGAAGTTCGCCCTGAACTTAGAAAACTTGTCGTCACAAAACATACAGCAATACTATACCAGATAGCCAATGACTCCATTTTCATTGTTATATTAATGGATAGCCGGCAAGACCCTCATTCGATAGAAAAAGAAATTGAAAAGCACTTTGGTCAAGAGCGTAGTGACAGGAAGATTTAAGTCGATCTAATGATTGCCAAAATCCCCCTTGAAAGTAAATACTGCGTGAGTTATGGACAGTTAAAAGGGGTGTATTGGACGATACCTGCCACATCGACCCAGGGGACAACGAAAGAGGGAGACAAAGACTATATAGCGCGGGTCGCTGTTTCGCCCCAGATGGATCTTGATCGTCACAAAGAGGTCTTTTTAGATTTTATTCGAAATAATGAATTAAATAAAGTCAACCGAGATAAAATGTAGCGCCATAACCCAATTATTGATTTTAATGACTATAGCTCAAGCTAGTCGGAGGTCGTGTATAACCCTATTCTAAAAAATAGAAAATAGCTCCGGGGAGAGCGATTCGCTACCTCCCCGCTCCCCATGCAATAAAGTTTTGATGGAGGTAGGACACCCGACTCTAAGTTTTTTCTTATATTTCTTGTTTGAAGATGTAAGGGTATATGGCCCCTGACCGCAAATTTAATTGAAATGAAAATAGCCCTACTCACAATAGTCGTGATCCTAATAATGGGAATATATTGGTTTCAAGAAAAATCAAAGGTTTATAATAAAGCCCCTACTGATTTTGTAGTATTAGAGTCCGATACTGAGTCTACTGATTACCTTCCCATCGTTGAAAAAAACTGGTTAGATGAGACAGAACTTAAATATTCAAATAAAGAGTGGCACCGCTATCGAAATGAACATTCGGAGCTGGCCAAAAAATTGTGTGGCGAGGTGTATGATACATGGAAAGGGGAAGTTTCCCATTCTGAGTTTTTGAATAAGTTGACCAAAGAGCAGCGGATGTACTTTGCCTTGATCAATTTCGAAGCTCAAACGAATAATGGTGGTGTTTACCAGTTTTTATTCAACTATCCCGAATTGGCCATTGTAACCTTAGAAGCTATGAAAGCAGCTGAATTGGGAAAATTAACTGACGATTACGAAAAGGTATTGAATGAGTTTTTCGGAAAGTTTGGCACCATTCAAGAGCTCAAAAAAAGATTTGCTGAAGAAAATAGAACATGGGATAAAAGATGGGACTCCTTCATAGAAGGCTATAAGGAATTACCGACAGCAGAAAAAATCAAAGGCTATTTTTATAACAAAGACTACCAAAAAGAATATCAATCGAAAATAGTCCAATTTGTAAAAAACAATGCTCACGGATTGATGAAAACGGAGTAAATATGAAAAGTAACAAATATAAAATATAGCCCGGTGCCCAAATTAGACTGATCACAAAATGCCGAGGATTCATACGCTGAGACAAAACCGGAATTAAAAACCCGAAACCCAACACATCATGGAAAAAAAAGATAAAAAGATACCCGGAATAGCCATTGGAATTGGCATTGTTATAGGAATGGTTATTTATAAAGTGGTATTTGACATCTTCTGGCCCATGATTTTTGATTGAAAAGTTCATTTTATTTATGCTGAGTCTTCATAATGACTATTCTAATCCCTTTTTTAGATTGGAAAAGGAAAGGTAGCTTTTAGGCAGGCTTAGTTTACGCAAATAAATTTGGGGTTCAATTAATTAAAATACATGGGAATACCGCAAAAAAATGTCCTTTAATACGAGCAAAAGCCCCCCGCCTTACACACCCGAGAACCTTTGCTTTCCGCTCTCCTCCATTTTTCCATACCATAAGGGAGGGAGGTAGAAACCGCTCCCTTTCACTCCTATCTATCTTTTGTCCCAAATCCTTCGTATCTTCCAGCAGGTCAGGAGGTAAATAGGTAGACGACTACACACAGTCCATGAAAGCCATTTAAAAAAAATGTACAAAATGATAAAAGCCATTTTCTTTCTATTCGTAACCGTTTTTGCCTTCAGCTGCAGAGACAAAGGCATTACATACAATGATCCGATTCCAAAGCACGATAGTTTAACGATTGCTTCCACTTTCGTAAATGAAGAGCGAGTTATCAATATTTGGACTCCGCCCAGCTACAGTGCATCTACGGATAGTTTTCCAGTACTGTATATGCCCGATGGCGGCATAAAGGAAGATTTTCCGCACATCGCAAACACCTTGGCGAAACTTTTAAAGGAAAAGAAAATTCCGCCCTATATATTAGTTGGCATTGAAAACACAGAAAGGAGGCACGACCTTTCCGGACCGTCTGAAGTGGAATTTGATTTGAAAATAGTACCGAACCCCGGAGGATCAAATAATTTTAGGGCGTTTATTAAAAATGAACTCTTTTCTGAAATTGATAAAAGATATCGAACCCAAGATAAAAGAGCCATCATTGGGGAATCTGCGGCCGGAATATTTGTGATCGAAACTTTCCTCTTAGATAATGATATGTTTGACTACTACATCGCCATGGACCCGGCTCTGTGGTTTAACGAACAGTATTTGGTGAAAAACTTTGAATCCCTAGCTAAGGATGATTACAAACAAAATAAAAAACTTTGGTTTGCCGGTTCTGATGCCATTGACATTTCTACACACACCCGGGCATTAAATGAAAAAATGGAGGATTTGGACCTGGGCTTAGAGTGGAAGTATTCAGATGAACCGAATGAACAACACCATACCATCTTTAGAGCTACAAAAGAAAAAGCGCTGATTTGGGCACTAAATGAATAAAAAGCCAGCCTTTCCATGTTAGACGCCTCAATTTAAGCGTTCCATATGGGCTAATGGTTTTTTAAGTTCTTCCTCAGTTGACCTAAAGGAACCCCGGGGCCATATTTCATCCCTCTAAAAACTGATAAATGAAACTCCTTGTTATCCTTTTTTTATTCATGGTTTCGATCCCAATATTTGGGCAGGATATAGACACCCTTTCGTTTTATTCAGAAGCCTTTCAGGAAAACCGAACGGTATATATTCATAAATCAGATCATTACAAATACAAATCAGCGTCTGTAAAACTCCCCCTGATTTATATACTTGATGGGCAGCATGAGTGGTTTGTCGACCCCATTCTTTCGGATATAAGGTATTTGCAATACACGCATGAAATTCCCCATGCGCTCATTGTTATTATTCCTCATAAAAACCGAAATAAAGAATGTGGTATTATCAATCTAAAAACGGAGTTGGCTCTGGATGTATTTATTACGGAGGAATTAGAAAAAGAGCTCAAAAAATACAACCCCAATGATTTTAAATTGATTATTGGGCACTCTTTTTCAGCTTCCTTTTCGCTCTATTCGTACTACAATCACCCCAATTTTTATAATTCCGTTATTGCGAATACGCCACTGGATGAAATGCCATTGTTGGTAAGCAGTTTGCAAGAGAATGATGAAATAGAAAAAGACAAAATTTTAATAAGCATCGGAGGAATAGCTAAAGACAAGGATTATTATCACAGAAAGAAATACGATCTTCTAAAAGAAAAGTACCCTGATTTCTTTAGTGCAATCCATGTCTTTGAAGCGAATGCTTCTACTCATAATGCAGTACCCATCGTATCCACACCCATGCTAATCACGAAAGTCTTTGAACAGTTTAGTAGTCGCTATTCAGAAATTGCGCAGGTGAATATGGATTATAAATTGATTACTGAACCTGAAACGACAGAACGAGAAATACAAAAGATATTGACTGCCTCTCAAATCGGGCATTTCTTCTACCCTCCTGAAATAGCGGAAATAAATGGAATCGCTTCAAAGTACTGGAGTAGTGATTATACTGATTGGGCGACTGAAGTGTATAAACTGGGCACAAAATACTATCCGAATTACTACGAGTTTTATCTATTCCTGTACGAGTTGACGCTGAATAAGAACAAAGGCAAATCCAGAGCGTACCTCGAAAAGGCAGAATCTCTTGTGTTATCCGTCGAAAACAAGAAGGAACAAAAGAATGAAATAATGGAGGAAATAAGAGCTCAAAAATTAAAAAATGGTTGGTAGAAATATAGCAATGGAACCCGCAATCGCCGAGTTTGTAAAATGCTGCGAGACCTCTTTCGAATAAGCATTCTATGGATCATTCCTTCTGGCTAGCACTCTGTGGCCTCGGATGACCCCCGCCTTAAGACGACTTTCATTCGGAACAGGCTATCTATGAATAAAGTTCTTAGTATATTTCCGCAGTGAGCCAGGAGGCATTCCCTCCGGTCGCTAATTGAAAACTGAAACCAAAAAATACTAATGGGAAGAAGTGGTGAGCTTGCAAAAAGGGTAAATGAAGTCCTGCTGGACGGCTTATGGATTGCAAACACAAACTTTAAATCGCAAATCGAAAATGTTACCTGGAAACAGGCGACTCAAAAGATAGGAAGTTTAAATACGATCGCCGATTTGACTTTTCACCTGAATTACTACCTCGCCGGCCTTATCAAAGTGTTTAAAGGCGGTGACCTGGAGATTCGGGATAAATATAGTTTTGACCTTCCTCCCCTAAAATCTGAAGCGGATTGGAAAAAACTCAGAAGTGAGTTTATTCGAAATTCAGAGCAATTTGTCAAAGAAGTGGCCCAATTGAAGGACGCCCAATTGGACGAACCGTTTGTTGAGGAAAAGTACGGCACTTTTACAAGAAACATTGAGGGCGTTATTGAACACAGCTACTATCACCTGGGACAAGTTTCCCTGTTGAAAAAGAGTATTCTGGAAAGTGAAAAATGAAATAGCCGGGAACTACCTCAAATCTCCTGGCAGAAACCCATCGTTTATGACAGAAAAACAAGAAAAGAAAATACGGAACAAAATTGCCAAAATCCGTAAAGCCCTTGCGGCAGACAGAAAACGCTGGGGAGGGCAACATCACGATGGTCAAGGGTTGAGATACCTGCCACCGGAGCAGTTTATAATGCTTAGAGACTACAAAGGGGGCCTGAGATACCTGCGATGGTTCGACCGGACCTTTTCCGATGATAGCGGATTCCCCATCTTTTTATTTGAGTGGACATTGATCCTTTTTAAAACAGGAAAGAAAAAAGAGGCTGAGAAAAAAGCCTTTGAAACCTTCTTGGAAAACCCTTTTCTTTTCGACGCATTCTTAGAAAAAACACTCTTGCCTCTAGAGATCGAATTCAGCTCAAATTGGGCGGGCCCGGAACTGGTGGAATATTTAAAGTATTCAAAAAGTGAGCCTGAATTTGCTGACTTCGCAGAGTGGCTTGAGGAGTTTCAATCCAGTGAAAAATTCATTCAGTTTGCGAACGAAATGCTGGAAATCGAAAAGAAACTGAAAACCGAGCCCGTGGGAAAAACGAGGTCGGAGTTAGTACAAAGAAAATTTAACTTAGTGGACAGCTATTCAAACGAATAAGCCCCAAGTGCCCGGTCTCCTTCCTTAAAACAACTCCCTTTTTTGAATCCAGGGAATTCGATTTGCTGCCGGCAAGTATGTAGAAAGTCCCCTAAAATACTTCGTACCTTCGCAGGGGTATAACCCCCCCAATCCCGATCAAAATATGAAAAAAAGCGAAATCGATAAGATTGAACTCCAATACCTCCGATTTGAGGACTATTTGGAAATAAAAGATGTCATGATATCCGCCTATTCCTCCCTACCCGAACCCTACTGGGAGGAACCGCATATCAAAGCCTTACTCAAAAAGTTTCCAGAAGGACAGGTCGTTATGAAAGTCAATGGAAGGGTGGCCGGATGTGCTCTATCCATCATCGTCGATTATGACCAGGTAGACGAAAACCATACCTACCTCGAGATTACGGCCCATTACACCTTCGACACTCACAAACCCAAAGGCGACGTATTATACGGCATCGATGTATTCATTAAACCCGAATTTAGAGGCCTTCGTCTGGGAAGAAGACTATATGATTACAGAAAAGAACTCTGTGAAAAAATGAACCTCAAAGGCATTGCCTTTGGCGGTCGAATTCCCAATTATCACAAATATGCCGCAGAGTTGAGCCCCAAAGAGTACATTGATAAAGTGCGACGAAGAGAAATTCATGACTCCGTTCTCAATTTTCAAATATCTAACGATTTTCGTCCAACCCGCATCTTAACCGGCTATCTGGAAGGCGACCAGCTATCCAAGGAGTTTGCCGTTTTGCTGGAGTGGAACAACATTTACTATGAAAAGCCCCGAAAAAAGGCGATTACCAAAAAGAAAGTCGTTCGACTGGGGTTGATTCAATGGCAGATGCGGCCCTATCGGGACATCGACTCCCTTCTCCAGCAGGCCGAGTACTTCATAGACACCGTTTCAGGCTACCGATCAGATTTCGCCGTTTTTCCGGAGTTTTTTAATGCGCCCCTCATGGCCAAAAATAACCACCTCAGCGAAGCCGACGCCATCCGCGAACTGGCCAAACACACCGAAGAAATCGTCCAGCAGTTTTCCAATCTCTCCATCTCTTACAACACCAATATCGTAGCCGGCAGTATGCCTGAAGTGAAGGATGGCGCCCTCTACAATGTCGGATATCTCTGTAAGAGAGACGGATCCGTAGATCGCTACGAAAAATTGCACGTCACTCCGGATGAGGCTAAAGTATGGGGCTTGCAAGGCGGGAACCAATTACAGGTCTTTGACACCGATTGCGGGAAAGTAGGCATTCTCATTTGCTACGATACAGAATTTCCGGAACTCAGCCGTTTGTTGGCCGACCAGGGCATGGATATACTCTTCGTCCCCTTTCTCACAGATACCCAAAACGGCTACTCCCGCGTGAGAAACTGCGCCCAGGCCCGCGCCATAGAAAACGAGTGTTACGTCGCGATTGCAGGTAGTGTGGGAAATCTTCCCAACGTGCATAATATGGATATCCAGTATGCCCAATCCATGGTCTTCACCCCCTGCGACTTCGCTTTTCCCACCAATGGCGTAAAGGCCGAGGCGACCCCCAATACCGAAATGATTCTCATCGCCGATGTGGATATAGATTTGCTCACAGAGTTGCACCAGCACGGCAGTGTCCGCAACCTCAAGGACAGGAGAAAAGACCTGTTTGAACTCAAAAGAAGGTAGTCGGAAAATAGGCACACCCATACATTTATGATTAGGATGAGGGGGTATCCGCCCCCTCATTCCATGAGGCGGCGGTCGCTATGTTCCGGGCTCCACATTCGTTCGGTCCCCACCTCCATAAATAGAGCTGGGGACAGGCGCCACGGGCGCCTCCCTGCACAGC
>CAZVFU010000089.1:0-8277 GCA_964626595.1 uncultured Saprospiraceae bacterium | reverse complement strand
TGCGACACCTTGTTTAAGGCTTGAACAGTCAGACTTCTCTTCTTATCTGACACCCAAAAATACGGCTAAACCTACAACCAAGCCCAATCCCACATCATTAAATGCGCATAGAGCACAAAAAGGCCAGGGGCCTGGAGGACGCGACGGTAATGACACTAGAGAAGTACAGATATTCAACTGATTATTAAATGGTTCATCTGTCCTTTTCACGACAGCACGGCGGGAGCACCCTAAACAATTTCTATATCTGGACTATTTAATGTAAATTTAGGGACAGACAAAAAATAAACGAAAAATATGAAGTTACGCTACTTATTATTGCTTTCAGGCTTGTGCCTGGCTACAGCTGCGATGGGACAATGGGAAGAAATGTCGAGATCGGCTGTCACCACACGGCATCATCCGGTGACCTTCACGTTGAATGACACCGCTTATTTAATGACAGGGACGACGGCTCAAAGCTCGCCTGATGGAACGGCTGACTTTTTTAGATATGATCAGGAAGGAGACAGCTGGGTTCAGCTTCCAGACTTTCCGGGTAGTGCACGCAGCTTTTCATATGCGGCTAGCTACAATGGAAAAGGCTATATCGGCTTTGGTTCGGATGGTCGAGGTAACTATTACGATGACCTATGGGAATATGATCCAGCCACTCAAGAGTGGACTGAGCTCGCTTCATGCACCTGTAGAGGTCGAAACCATCCGGTTTTTGTAGCGCAAGCGGGACGAATTTTTGTGGGTTTAGGAAATGGTCCTTTCGACCTCAATGATTTTTGGTCTTATGATATTGCTTCAGATTCCTGGTCGCGAATGCCGAGCCTGCCGGGTCCGGGAAGGCATCATCCGTTCCATTTTGCTGCTGGTGGTAAAGTATATGCAGGTATGGGGCACAGTGGTAATAGTTACTATGATGATTGGTTTGAATTTGATCCGGCTACAGATACATGGACGGAACTCGATCAACATCCGAGTGGTCCGCGTGTAGCGGGTCAGGAGTTTTCCTACAATGGATATGGCTATATCATTAGTGGAGATGGCTTCGGTCATCAGAATTTAGAGGATGGTGAGTTTTGGAAATATCTCCACGAGACCGATGAATGGGAACGGCTTCCTGATCATCCTGGAAATGCGCCTGACGGACGCGTGGGCCGATGGGCTCCAGGAGCTTTTGTGCTGAATGGTTATGCCTATTTCTTTGGTGGTGTCAATCGGGGAGCAGGTATTCTTTTTAGTGATATGCATCGGTTTTTACTAGAAGAGCCCGTGAGTTTAGCTGATCCTGTTCAAGAAACAACTACGCGCGTATATCCCAATCCTGCAGTAGATCGTTTGCAGATTCGTTGGAATGACGAGGCTGTTTATCAAGCTCCGTTCTCTCTATATAATATGGAAGGAAAACGCGTTATGAGCGGAAAGGTATCTACGGGTGAGGATATCTTATTGAACCCCACTTTATCTTCGGGCTACTACATTCTTGAAATTGCATCCGACCGACATTCGGTGCTTATTCAGCGCTAAGCTGCCGGAAGTGATTCTTGATGGTGTGTATTGGCTCTGTGAAATTTTCTTTCATGCGATGCCAAAAGGCTGGGGCGGACTCTAACTGTCCGCCCATTCTCTCCAAATGGGGTGTATGTAGCTGACAGTCTATCATACTGCCGGGTAATCTTTGGAGAACTCTCGCCAGTGAAATCAGAGCAAATTTGGATGCATCCCGTTTGGTGTGAAACATCGATTCTCCGGTGAAAATGCGTCCGATGCCCAGGCCGTAAAGTCCACCTACCATCTTTTGGTTTTGATCCCAAATTTCCATGGAATGAGCTATGCCCATTTTGTGTAATTCGAAATAGGCATTTTCCATGGCATAGTGAATCCAGCTATCCTCAGGGTGATCATGTCGAGTTTCCCGACAGGCTTTCATTACGTCGACAAAGTGTTGATTGAGGGTGTACGAATACGTATCGTTGTTGAAATACGTCCGCATGCTTTTTGCGACTTTGATGTTTTGGGGTGAAAGGAGCATGCGCTCTGGAGGGAAGTGCCACATTGCGATCAGGCTATCGCCATTATACCAGGGGAAAATGCCCATTCGGTAGGCAAAAAGCAATTGGGATACCCGGAGATGCGGGGTGATGGCATTCAGCCCATCCGGCTGGCTGAGCAGGGGATGGGGAAAGGAAGGGCTGGGAATTTGGGCATCAGGAAATAGCTTTTCGATCAAGGTCGTGAATTTATGTTATGCGCGATGCGGTGTTCATCTTTTAGCCTGTTCCGAAGGCCGGTTTAGATGTCAAAAGTAGGGAAAAATAAGAAAGAGTATGGGATTGTCCATGGGGTCTGGTTATCTATAATTTGTGATGATTTTATGGGTTGGGTATATTTTTATTGCAAGGGAGAGGGGGGAGGTTAAAATAAAAGGATTAGACGGCTTAGGTGTGAAACAATAGCTTGGTATTTTGAATCGGTGAGACGCTTATTGGAGAATCATGATGTCGTTGGATAACAGTGAAAATCCGGATCATCTTGCAAATCGGTGTTCTATATGGAAATTGGCCATCGCTGAAGTGCCACTAAATAATGGAACACGGGTTCCGCAGATGTATCGGAAGAGGAATATATTACGACAAAACCTAAGGAGTCGAGTGATTTTGGTCTACAATAGTATCGGACTTTTGTAATACTCAGGATAAAACAGGTTACATTGACCTTCAAAAAGAATCAAATCCACCTTACTTTATACAGCCCTGATCTCTGTCTACCCGAATCCCGGCATAACCTAAAAAATAATCACGAAAAAGCATCTACGCCGTCTGATGCTCGATCACTGCACTCAGGCCGCGGTCTACCAGAGCATCTTTCATGGGCTTCAGATGATCGAGAGAGGCCGTTTTTACAGTGGCTTTTCCTTTATAATGAATGAGTAAACTGAGCTGTTCAGCTTGCTCTACAGAATGTTGTAGGATCTCTACAAAACTTTGAATTACCCAGTCGAAAGTGTTGTGGTCATCATTATACACAATCAGTTCGGCCTTATTTCCCAAATGAATCTCTTCATCGAGTACAACTTCTTCAGTCTCTTTTACACTATGTACGATTTGCATCATTTTATAGATTTTCGAGTGTAGATTGAATGGCATCAAAATCAGGTAAGTCGCCTGCATCTTCTAATACCTCTGCATATTTGATAACCCCTTCGTCATCAATGACGAAAGCCGAGCGCTTGGCTACGCCCTGCATGCCAAAAACAAATTCCTCATATAGCGCCCCATAAGCACGAGCTGCAACTTTATTGAAGTCGGAAAGTAGAGGGAAGTTCAATTTTTGGCTATCCTTAAATTCCTTCAGCGTGAAAGGGCTATCCACAGAAATACCATATACCTCAGCATTTACATCTTCGTATGTTTTTAGGCTATCCCGTATATTACATAATTCTGTCGTGCACACCGAAGTGAATGCCAAAGGGAAGAAAAGTAATACCGTTGGTTTTTTCTGAGCCGGAATCTGCACGGTCTCTAACTGTGTATTGACTAACTCTAATGCCGGGGCTTTATCACCTTTTTGAATATTCATGCTACTTATTTTATTATTGTAACGCAAAACTAAGGTCAAGTGTTGGAATGTGGTCCCTAGATAAAGCGAATACAAATACAAAAATACAATCTTTTTTTGAAAATGATAAAAAGGCTTTGGTGAGATAGGAGACGCAAGGGAGTAGAGACCTTGCCGCAGCCATTCACACGATTTCTAATTTCAGGGTAGCAGTTCTCAGCATGCAAGGTCTCTACAAGGGAATGAAGATAGAAGGAAAGAGATGGGAAAATATCTCCAAAATCGGGTTCATAATCAACCGTAGTTCGTTCCTATACATCTGCTGTAACTAAACACGCGAACCAGCGAAACTTACCCCATGCATGGCAGGCTAAATTTTATGATTGCAATTTTCGAGCTAAAAAAAAGACATAGAGGAATATATCATCCTAAGCCTGCTGAGGGGGGGATGAGGGTGAATATTATAGTTATCTCAAAGATTAGTAGAAACCTTACTAGTACTTCTAATCAAACCTATACCCCGCGTTAAGGATGGGAAGGGCCCGCCGGGGTGCGAGCCCGCGGGTCTGCCTGAAGGCAGGCAGGGCGAGTACGGAACCCCTGGACAGCCTGACCCACGCCACAGCGTGGGGAACGCCCAAAAAATAGAAGGTAAAATATGATCTATACCTGAAGGGCGGGGTAACAATAGGATGTTTTTTTTGCTAAATAGAGAAAATGAATACCTTCACGTAGCAAATTACTGGGCATCGTGAATACAAGTTCAACATCAAGCAACTGGAAATCCTACCTGTACTTACATGTAGCTGTGGTCCTTTTTGGATTTACGGCTATTTTGGGGGACCTGATTGAAATGGCGGCGCTGCCTATTGTGTGGTGGCGGCTGTTGATCACCTCGCTGAGTTTGATTTTTGTGGTGAACTGGATTCGGCTGAAAAAGGAGTTGGGAATGCGGCAGATATTTATCTACTCCGGCATTGGGGTTATTGTAGGTCTGCACTGGGTCACTTTTTATGGCTCAATCAAGTTGTCCAATGCCTCTGTGACACTGGTGTGCATGGCGACAACTTCTTTTTTTACGGCTGTATTGGAGCCACGGATCATAGGTCGGGCCTTTGATCGAGTAGAGTTGCTATTGGGGCTGTTTATCATCCCGGGAATGGCTTTTATTGTATCTGATCTGGATTCTTCTATGATTTGGGGGGTGCCGGTGGGATTAACTTCCGCCCTTTTGGCGAGTTTGTTTTCGATTTGGAATAAGAAGTATATTGGAGATGGAGGGGTATTGCGGATCACCTTTATTGAATTGACGGCGGCCTTTTTATTTTTGAGTGTATTGCTTCCGTTTTTCTGGGAGGGAGCAGGCTGGGATTATATCCGTCCGACTCTCATGGATGCGGTGTATCTGTTGATTTTGGGTTTGCTGTGCACCACCCTGGCGTTTTCATTGGTTTTGGAGGCTTTAAAGCAGGTTTCCGCGTATGTTTCGGCACTCACTATTAATCTTGAGCCGGTATATGGGATATTTTTGGCTTATTTGTTACTAAGTGATCATGAAGATGTATCTGGTTCGTTTTATTTGGGTGCATGTATTATTTTAACGGCAGTATTGGGATATCCCTTGCTGCAACGATATCGAAAAAAGAAATTATGAATAGCGGATCCGATGCCATACACGAGTATTGCGAACAACTTTCCAGCCCACAGAACGATCTTTTGGCTGAGATAGAGCGAGCTACTCACTTACAAACCACGCAGCCCCGAATGTTATCCGGGCATTTGCAAGGACGATTTCTGGCCTTTTTATCAAAAATGCAGCGTCCTCGGCGGGTGCTTGAAATTGGGACTTTTACGGGTTATGCTACCTTATGTTTAGCCGAAGGGCTGGCCGATGGAGGCGAGATTCATACGCTGGAGGTCGATGTTGAGCGCGAAGAAATGTTACAATCTTTTTTTGCTCAGTCACCTTATGCGGATCAGATCCACCTCCACATGGCCGATGCAGGTGCTTATTTAGAGTCCTATCAGGGAGAGCCCTGGGACCTCATTTTTTTAGATGCGGCAAAAAAGAACTACCCGGTATATTTTGATTTGCTTCAGCGACAAACGCAGGCAGGCAGTGTCATCATTGCCGATAATGTGTTGTGGAGTGGGAAGGTACTCGATGAAAAGCATACGGATAAGTCTACCGTTGCTCTGCGCGCCTATGCTCAAAAAGTACAAGATCATCCGGATTGGGAAAATGTGATGGTGCCCCTTCGCGATGGCTTATTATTGGCTCGAAAATCATAAACTGAGGCTCATTTGGGAAAAGATTAGCCTGGTCTATTGGTAGAGTCGAAGGAAACAATTATCTTTGCCGTCCATTTGAAGATCTTTGATCATGGAAACTTTTGAAGAGTACCTCATTCCGATTAAAGGATTGGATCCCGGGGTGCACTTATTCGACTTTAGGTTGACCGACGAATTTTTTGCTGAATTTGCCGATTCACCGATAAAGGGAGCCCATCTGAGGGTCCGCGTAGTTTTAGATAAACGCGAGACCATGATGTTATGGGCTTTTGAGGTGAGCGGAACGGTAGATACGACTTGTGATCGATGTATGGAGCCGATTAAACTTCCGGTTCATGCGTCGCACGATTTAATCGTAAAGTACGGTCCGAAAGAAGAAAAAGGGGATGTGGTTTACATTCCCATTAATGAGCCTGATTTTCAGTTAGCCAGGTTCCTTTATGAGTTTTCATGTCTGACGATCCCTATGGTGAAAGTGTATGACTGTCAGGAAGAAGATCCGCCACCTTGTAATTTTGAGGTGCTGGATCGACTGGAGGCCGACGAAGAGCAGGCCGATGGTCAGCATCAAACCTTAGGAGAACAATTGAAAAACCTGGGTTTAAACCCCGAAAAATAGTAGTATTATGGCACATCCGAAGAGTAGGATATCCAAGCAGAGAAGAAGAAAGCGCAGAACGCATAAAAAACTAGACGCGCCCACCCTAAGTAATTGTCCGGAGACTGGAGAGGTGCACCGTAGACATCATGCCTATTGGGTAGATGGGGCGATGTATTACCGCGGACGGGTTGTCATCCCTGCACCAGAGTTTGACGACGAGCTTTAGGGTACTACTCAAATAAAATACGAGCCAATAGCTTTTATGCTTCTGCATAAGGGCTATTGCTGTTTAATGATTCATTTATGATTGATATTATATCGACGGACAAGGCACCCAAAGCGATCGGCCCCTATAATCAGGCGACTTTGCATGGACAAACGCTTTATGTGAGCGGACAAATTGCCATCAATCCCGAAACGAATATCTGGGAAGGCGGAGATGTGGAGGCTCAGACCCACCGGGTATTGAAGAATTTACGCGCGGTGCTGGAAGCGGGAGGGGCCTCAATGGAAACTGTCCTGCACTGTACGATCTTCGTGCGGGATATGGCGGATTACCCAAAGATTAACGACATTTATGCCACTTATTTTTCCGCTGAACGAGCTCCTGCCCGGGCTTTAGTTGAGGTCTCGGGGCTACCGAAAGATGCCCGTATTGAAATGACGGCGGTCGCGGCGGTGTAGAGTGAAGCTGATATTTTGAATGGACTTTTAACCGATCGATTAAAGGGAGTGAATTATACCCCTTATCGTGGCGTGGGCTTTTCGGTAATTAAGAGCCTTTTTACAGCAAAAAGATAAGCAGAACTCCATTTCAGTAAGCTGAATCTGCATGCTCTTATACTTTTAAAGTCCAAAATCTGAATGTGAAGTGTTGGATTGAATTTCCGTGGCAGGTGGATCTGGCGGTCGTAATGCCCCCCTTCACGAAAATAATCTCCCTGATGTGTAAGAATAAAAGCACATTATCGTTATAATTGCGTATAATTAGATTGTAAATACAGAAAAACAATAACATATGAAATTTATACTCCCTCTAATCATTGCGATGTTTTCCTTTGGAACTCTTATTGCGCAGGAGGAATACAAAGCAGGACATGAAGGATGGCACATTAATGTAGATGAGGCCTACGAAGAATCTCAAAAAACAGGGAAGCCGATCATGGCCAATTTTACAGGTAGTGATTGGTGTGGCTGGTGCAAGCGATTGAGCGCAGCTGTCTTCGTCAAACCGGAATTTCAAAAGTGGGCCAAAGAAAATGTCGTTCTTTTGGAATTGGATTTCCCGAAAAGGAAATCAGTCCCTGCTGAGATCAAACAGCAAAATTCTAAATTACAGCGTGCCTTTAAGGTTCGGGGTTTCCCTACTGTATGGGTATTTGAAATGGATAAAGACAAAGATACGGATGAGATGAAAATCAACGCTTTGGGCAAAACAGGCTACAAGTCCAATGTCAAAGCTTTCATAAGTGATGTTGAAAAAATCATGGCTAATGCGGGACAGTCATAAGTTTCACTGTCCACCACATATTTACTTTTAATATGAAAAAGCCGATGGGAAACCCATCGGCTTTTTTTTGGTGGTTTTCTCTATTTGCCGATATTGGTGGTTCTGTTGGCAGTAGATTTTTTTTAGGTGGTGACTCTACTCGAGCCTGCGCGCGGGGCACAGCCACAATCTTTCATCACCCTTTTTGAGCGGACAATCCCGCGGTCTGCCGCTCTTACATTGTTACTTTTTGACTGACCAAAAAGTAACCCAAAAGTCACCGGGCTTGTCCTCACTGTACCGCGTTCCACGGCATTTCGAATCGCTATCGCAATTCTCAACCTGT
>CAZVFU010000088.1:0-8362 GCA_964626595.1 uncultured Saprospiraceae bacterium | reverse complement strand
AGCGCCCAGCCCTAATTCCTTAGGGCTGGGGACGCCCAAATCCAAATAATAGGAAAGAATAGCTTAATTTTCTCTTTTTGAAATGAGAATAGGGATAAGCCCGAAGTATTTGTATTTTTGAGCATCAATTAGAAAGAATGGAAGGGGAACGGTATTTACTCCAGACGGCACAGCTAGACATTACACTTCAACGTCTGGCTCATCAATTGATTGAAAATTACGAAGATTTTCAGGATACTTGTATTATCGGAATTCAGCCCCGAGGGGGACTGCTTTCTGATCGTCTGCGCGATATATTGTCAGACTTAGGTCCTTTTCATTTTGATTATGGGAAATTGGATATTACCTTTTATAGAGATGACTTTCGCAAGCGAGAGCAACCTTTGACCGCATATGAGACCCAAATTGATTTTTTGGTTGAAAATAAAAAGGTGGTTCTCATTGACGATGTTTTATTTACGGGGCGTACGGTGCAAGCCGCTCTTACTGCTTTATCTGATTTTGGTCGTCCGCAAGCTGTTGAGCTGCTTGTTTTAGTGGATAGACGATTTCATCGAGAACTTCCTCTAGAGGCTGATTATGTCGGTGCTCAGGTGGATGCTCTTGATGATGCCTATGTCCGCGTAGAATGGGAGAAGCAAAACGGACAGGATGCCGTCAGATTACTGAGCGCTAAAGAATTGGGAAAATGAGCGACTATAATCAATTAAGCACGAAGCACCTGTTGGGCATTCAGCATTTGAATTCGGAAGATATCCAGCTCATTTTTGAACACACCAAGCGATTTAAAGAAGTTATAAACAGGCCGATTAAAAAAGTGCCTTCTCTTCGCGATGTTACGATTGCAAATCTATTTTTTGAAAACTCGACTCGCACTCGAATCTCCTTTGAGTTAGCAGAAAAACGACTCTCTGCAGATACAGTCAATTTTTCCGCTTCCAGCTCATCGGTGAAGAAAGGAGAGACTCTGCTCGATACAGTCAATAATATTCTTTCCATGAAGGTGGATATCGTTGTGATCCGTCATCCTTCGGAGGGCGCGGCTCAATTTTTGAGTGATCACATCCCTGCCCAAATTGTCAACGCCGGTGATGGAACGCATGAACACCCTACTCAGGCCTTGCTTGACTTGTATTCTTTGCAGGAGAAATGGGGCTCACTAAAGGGTAAGCGCGTAGCCATTGTGGGTGATATTGTTCACTCCCGAGTGGCTTTGAGCAATATTTTTGGATTGAAAAAGCTAGGTGCCGATGTCAAAGTCTGCGGGCCACCCACTTTAATTCCTATGCATTTAGAAGAACTCGGTGTTGATATTTCTTACGATCTGGATGAAACTCTTCAATGGAGCGAGGCTGTTAACGTGTTACGAATTCAGTTGGAACGCCAGGAAGGGAAATATTTTCCGTCACTTCGGGAATATACTCGGTATTACGGCATTGATCTTGCCCGATTAGAAAAGATCGATCACACACTAACCATTATGCATCCAGGCCCTATAAATCGGGGTATTGAACTGCATAGTGACGTGGCTGATTCAGAACATTCGATTATACTGGATCAGGTAGAAAATGGAGTGGCCGTTCGTATGGCGGTCTTGTACTTGTTGGCTGCTCAAAAAGGAGCTAAAATTGACACTTTGGATTCATAACATTCAGACGTGACTCTTCGTTTTTATAAAAAAAAATATATATGGTCTTGATTCGCTTTTGTTTCTTGTGTTTTTTAGCGCAGCTGGCTTTTTCAGCACAGGCTCAATTAGATCTCAGAGTTGAAGTAGAGAACTATTCTGATGACACCTTATATTTGGGGTATTACTATGCGAATAAGCAGTACTTTTTGGATACCGCCGTGCGGAACGCAGATGGTTTCCGGTTTTCGGAAGAAGAAAACATTCCTCAAGGTCTGTATTTATTGTATAATCCCTCCAATCGGAAGTACCACGACTTAATCCTTAACGAAAACCAATCGTTTTCTTTAGAAACAGATACTTCCTTTAGTTTAAGCTCTATTTCATTTTCAGGCCATAAAGAGAATGCTGATTTTTACGAGTATATGCGTTTCATCTCCGAAATGCGCCCGAAAGCGCAGAAGCTTCAGGAAAAGCTTCCGGATGAAAAGGCTCAAAATAGTCTGAACAAGTTAAATGAAGAAGTCCGAACAAAGCAAGATGAGATTATTGAGAAATACAATAACTCCATCTCGGGATTAATTGTCAAAAATAGCCGAGAAATGGACTTCCCTGACTTTGAAGGCTCAAAAGAAGAGGTCCAAAAGAAAAAGTATCAATATTTTAAGGATCATTTTTTAGATCATATCGATGTTACTGATGAACGGCTTATGCGTACGCCTTTTTTCTTTAATAGTATTGAACAGTATGTTACGAAAATAATTCCCCAAATTCCTGATTCTATCATCACAGAATTGGATAAGGTTCTTCTGCCGATGCACGAACATAATTCGGATGCGTTTCGTTTTTTCCTATCTCATTTTTTGAATAAATATGCTCAAAGTAAAATAGTAGGGCAAGATGCCATTTATGTGCATTTGGCTCAGAATTATTATGGAAAGGGACTAGCGGATTGGGTATCTGAAGAAACGTTAAATAAAATAATCGATGAAGCTGATAAGAAATCAGGTGTTTTGATCGGAAATAAGGCTCCGGATATTAAACTGCTTTCATTACCCGGGAATGAGCGTTTTTCATTGTATGACGTTGAAGCGCCGTACACGGTCTTGTATTTCTGGGATCCGGATTGTGGGCACTGTAAGAAACAAACGCCGGATGTAATATCATTTTACAAAGAATTCAAGGAGAGAGGTATTGAATTGGTTGCTATTTGCACAAAGTTGAATACCGACGCGGAAAAAGAGTGCCTATCCTCCATTGAGGAAAAAGAGGACATGGAGATTTTGACTAATGCGTACGATCCATTCTTGCGTTCTCGTTACAAGCAAAAATATGATATAAGGACAACGCCACGCATTTATATCCTGGATGAAAATAAAACCATACTGATGAAAGGAATTGCAGGCAATAAGCTGGTGGAGGTAATGAATTATTTGATGCAGAATAAGGATAAATCATAAACCAAGCTGAGCCGTGTTTAAAAGTCTGGATCGATATATTGTGAAAAAAATAGGGCCACCTTTTCTGGTGGCCTTCTTCATATCCCTTTTTGTTTTAATGATGCAGGTGTTGATGGTTTATATTAAATCCATTTTGGGTAAAGGCGTGAGCAACCTGGAATTATTAGAGTTAGTGGGATACCTTACGATTTCCTTGGTTCCCAGAGCCCTTCCCCTTGCCGTTCTAATTGCTATGGTCATGGTATTTGGTGACCTCTCAGAAAAATACGAACTAGCTACAATGAAATCCGCGGGAATATCACTCAAACGTATTTTACGCCCCGCTTTAATTTTCGGCTTTGCGGTCAGTGCTTTTAGCTATTACGTCTCGAATACAGTCATTCCCATCACGAATCTAAAGTGGATGACTCGCATGAGCGATATTCGGAACCAAAAGCCTGCACTAAGTCTGGAGGAGGGCGTTTTCAATTATGATTTTGGCGGTTATGCGATAAAGATTAGTAGCCGAAATGATGAAACGGGTGAATTAAGGGATGTGATGATCTATGATCACAAAAATGTAAGGGAAGGTGTTGTCAACATTATAACCGCAGACAAAGGGAAAATGTATACGACCCCGGACCAAGGCTATTTGGTCATGGAGCTTTTCGAGGGATTTCAGTTTCAAGAATTAAAGGAAGATCCGGGTAAGAATAACCGGCCAACCATTCGGTCAGATTTCGAATCCTATACGAAAATGTTTGATATGAGTCAGTTTGAACTCAACAAAACCGACGAAGAGCGATACAAGTCCCTGGAAACCATGCTGTCTGCCCGCCAGTTAATGAAAGGTCTGGATTCCTTAAAAAAGGTTCGAACTGAGATTGAAAATATAATGAGTGAAACTGTACAGCGATTTGAAAAAACCCCTGGAACAGACTCTATCGGACAATCTGAAAATAGCAGTAAACAACTGAAGATAGCGGATACTTCTCGATCTTCGGTTCAGAATCAGGGGAGTCCAGGCACTATGGAACGATATCGAGGTGAGCCCCGTGATACCCTTTCGGACTACTTACCAGACTCTTTACAAGCTTTTGTTTTAGCGAGTTTGCCTCGAGAGGAGTGGAGCCGCATTCTTTCGAGATCTAGTGGAATAGCTACCAGCCGTTACAATTCATTGCGATCGGCCAGTTTTAAAACCGAGCGCCTCGAACGATCGACAGCCAAGCATTACTATGAATTAAACACTAAATTTTCAACCGCCTTGATGTGTTTAATCTTTGTTTTAATCGGTGCTCCCATGGGAGCAATCATCCGAAAAGGAGGCTACGGTTATCCGCTTTTGGTCAGCATTATCTTTTTTATGCTGTATATCGTTTTGTTTATTCTTACGGGGCAATTATCCAAATCCCTGACGATGAATCCCGTTCTTGCCGCATGGTTGCCAAATTTAGTTTTATTACCCATTGGTCTCTACCTAAGTTATAAAGCCTCTCAGGATTCAAAATTTGATGCGCTTCAACGTATAGCGGGAAAAATCAAAAGTTGGTTTAAAAAGTCATGACTTACTTACACTTTCCACGAAGAGTCCATTTTTTTCTCCTTCTTTTTCTGGTGATCTGGGCGATTGGATTGGTTTTTTCGATATTTATCCCTGATGAGGTGACTCTCTATGCTCTTCATTCATTCATGTCCCCTTTTTTCGATTATTATTTTTCTATGGTCAATTACTGGCCAGAGCCCATTACTATTATCATAGTGGCTGTAGTTTACCTTTTAATTAAACCCTATCGATTTCTGGTTTTACTTATGAATTTGATAGTTATCATGCCGATTACTTTCGGTCTTAAATCTCTGTTCGAAAAGAGCCGGCCGGTACAAGAATTGGGAGCTGATTTAGCCTTGGTGTTATCAAGAGACCTTTCTTTTTTCGCGGCAGATAGTATGTCATTCCCGTCTGGTCACAGCACGAGTGCCTTTGCTTTGGCTGTATTTATTTTGTACGAACCCTTGATAAAGCACAAGGGATTTACTCTCGGCCTTTTTATTATTGCTGCGTCTGCTGCCATTAGCCGGGTGTATTGGGGGCATCACTATTTAATTGACATACTGGGAGGAGCATTTCTGGGAACATTTTTGGCACTGATTATTACAGGAATTGCAGAGAAAGCTTTACCAGAAAAACTAAAAAATTGGCGTTGGAAGCCCCTTGATTTTTAGTGAAGACCCTGTGTGGGTATTATGAGAGCACTTAAACGCTAAGAAAATCAGTATCTACTTTTCAGCCTAGCATTTGGGGATACAGCAAAGTGAGGTATCTATCTACTATTTATAGATTGTCACTCCGATGGATCATCTCCTTCTAACTTTTCTTCTATCGCTTTGAGTTGGGTTTCACAAGCTTGAATAAGTTCTCTGGCTTTTAGTACTTTTTCCTCTAATTGGCTCATCTTAATTTGAGGGTCTTGTAGCTCTTCCAATAACGTATTGATTTGTTCCATAGCTTTGTCATAATCAAAGGAAGTACTCATTTTGAAGTGTTTTGTGGTTTAAGAGTTAGGGTACCATCGCTAAAGGTAAGATCCATATTCTCCTCTAATTTGAAATCCGATAATCGTGATATGCGCTTATCGCCTTGCTCCAGGGCAACAAAACCTCGTTTTAAAATGTAAGCGGGATGCAAATCACGAAGTCGTTGTTTTTTTTGCTCAATATCAGTCGAATACTTTTCAAGGGTCATTTTTACCCTGTTTGAGAGTTTCTCCGTGTAGCGATGAAGCTCGTTATACTTTTTATCGCAGGCTGATTTTGATAAAAAGCTTAACTCCTGCCGGATTTGTTTTAATTCCGTATGGCTATCCAATAATCGAACTCGGGAAATATCAGAAATTGTAGTTTTAGCGCTATCCAGTTGATACAAAAACTGTCGGTTGTACTCATCAATGTGTTGAGCCACGGCTGTTGGGGTTTTGCAGGAGATATTTGCGACCATGTCTGCAATAGTTTGATCCGTGGCATGTCCGATTCCCACCCACACGGGTAATGAGCTTTCTGCAATTTGTATAGCAATAGCCAAATTGTCAAAGTATCTCAGATCCATACTTCCACCTCCACCACGTATAATAACGATCAAGTCAAATGAATTGGACTTCTTTTGAATACGCTTTATTTGTTCACAAACTTCCGATTCTGTATTATTTCCCTGCATACTGGCCTGAAATAGAGTCGTTCGATATTTGATATTGAAAGGAGAGTTCTTTAAGGTTTGGGAAAAATCTGCGTAGCCCGCAGCAGTTGGAGAAGATATGATGGCAATATCTTGGATAATACCGGGTAGAGTTTGTTTGGCATTCGCATCGAGCAAATCCTTTTCTTTTAGCTCTTGAATGATCTGAATGCGCCGCTGACTTTCTTTGCCCAAGGTGAAGGTGGGGTCAATGGATTGAATATGAAGTTTGAGTCCATAAACTTCATGATACTGTACTTCGGCCCGAAACCCAATCTCAACACCCGGCTTTAACACATCGTCCAAAACGGATCCATACTTTTTGGAAAGCGTTTCATATACATTTTTCCACATGATTGCTGTTGACTTGGCCTTTAATTGCTGGCCATCTTCGTCTTTTTCCGCTAATTCGATATACCAATGACCACGACTGGTATTTATTTTTACAATCTCTGCAGAAATATATAATACCTCATCAAAATTTAGGGCTATAACACGCCTTAGCTGTCTATGCAGATCGTAAAGCGAAATCGGAGTCATAACTAAAATTCTAATCCATAAAAAAAGCCCGAAACTGCTTTTCAACAAATCGGGCTTTTAGTCTTTAAATAAGTTCTTTTAGGCAAAAACTTTTGCCACTCTATCAGCCGCCTCCTGCAAAAGGATAGCGGATTGCACCTTCAGTCCCGATTCATCAATGATTTTTTTCGCTTCCTCGGCATTTGTACCTTGTAAACGGACAATAATGGGAACATCTATTTCCCCTAAATTTTTATAGGCATCAACGACACCTTGCGCGACGCGATCGCATCTCACGATACCTCCAAATATATTGATCAATATCGCCTTTACTTTATCATCTCTTAGAATAATTCGGAATGCCTGCTCCACTCGCTCAGCATTCGCTGTTCCTCCCACATCAAGAAAATTGGCCGGTTCTCCTCCCGACAACTTAATTATGTCCATAGTAGCCATGGCTAATCCAGCGCCATTAACCATACAACCTACATTTCCATCTAAGTTTACGTAATTCAGGCCATGATTTTTAGCTTCAACCTCTATCGGGTCTTCCTCATCTAAATCGCGAAGCTCAGCCAGATCTTTATGGCGATACAAGGCACTATCATCTAAACTTACTTTACAATCTACGGCAATGATATTATCACCATTTTTGGTACAGGGATTTATTTCAAATAGGGATGCATCTGCGCCAACAAATGCCTGATAAAGGTTAGTAATAAACCGTGTCATTTCTTTGAAGGCTTTACCTGAAAGCCCTAGGTTAAAGGCAACTTTACGTGCTTGAAAGCCTTGAAGACCAATTCCTGGATGCACATATTCTTTATAAACTAGATTTGGTGTTTCTTCTGCCACTTTTTCAATGTCCATCCCTCCTTCAGGCGAGTAAACAATAACGTTTTGTTTGCGCTCTCTGTCCATCAAAACTGAAATATAGAACTCTTCGCATGCATCGAAATCTGGAGCATAAGAATCTTCTGCAATCAATATTTTTCGAACTAGTTTTCCTTCTCCATCCAGTCCACCAGGCGTTTGTGGAGTTTTGAGCTGCATGCCTAAAATATTTGAGGCATGTTCCTTCAGTTCATCTACATTTTTTGCCAGTTTAACTCCGCCACCTTTTCCTCGTCCTCCGGCATGGATTTGAGCTTTCACCACTGCCGCTTTATTTCCAGATTGAGCTGTTATTTTTTTGTAAGCTTCTACGGCCTCTTCAACCGTATCGGCCACAAACCCTTCTTGAATGTTTACGCCGTAGTCTTTGAGGAGTTGTTTCCCCTGATATTCATGTAGATTCATGTAAGATTATATTTTGCTTTAAAGATGTTCAAAAATAGAAAATCTTGGTCAATCCTCATCGGTTTTGCTCCTTAATCTTGACCGTTACTTTCTATTTGGTAGAGTTTGCAGTCCTACGTTTAATTGACAATAACCTTTTTAGTTTGTATTTCCTGAGCTGTGGTTAATCGTATAAAATAGAGTCCCGAAGTTTGCGGGGCTTGAATTTGCAATCGATTCGAGCCGGAAAATCCATTTACTCTTTTATTT
>CAZVFU010000087.1:0-8428 GCA_964626595.1 uncultured Saprospiraceae bacterium | reverse complement strand
GTCCATCAGAACTGTAGAATTCACTCATCAGAAAATCCTGCCCCTGAGAGAAATTAAGGAAAACGGATGCACTCCACTGTTTCCATTGGATAGAAGTTGTCCATCCTCCGCTATACAAAGGTGCAGATCGGCCAATAGGCTGTCGGTTATCCAGATCGTAGGCTTCATTGCGATTATCGGTAATGGCACCATTAGGTAATTCGTACAGCGGTTGTCCATTATAGGGATCGACACCTGCATATTTTACTCCATATAAGGTATTAATATCCTCTCCTTCACGTATACCCTGTGCAGAAGCTTGAGAGATGCGCTCGATCGGAATTTCTAAGACGCGATTTCTATTCAGTGACACATTGAAATTCATGCGCCACCGCAGTTCCTTGCCTTTTCGACCTCGAACATTAAATGAGGCTTCATAGCCCCAATTCCGCATGCTGCCTCCATTGATAATGACATTATCAAAGCCACTTTCGCGAGGCACATCTATGGTTGTAATGGCATTTCGAACGGTATTTCGATAATATTCTAAGGTCAAGCGATATTTTTCATCACTGAACCCCAAATCCAACCCTAAGTTAAACTTGTAATTCGATTCCCAGCCCAGCCCGGGATTCGGCGCTGTTCTCGGCTGTGCCCCCAATACGCCTCCGTATTGATTGGACGTAGATAAGTTGTACGTACCAGCTGCGGCATATGAACCAATACGAGCATTCCCCGTCGACCCAAAAGATGACCGGATCTTTCCGTAGGAAATGCCCTTCCAGGGGAAAAAAGACTCTTCCGTAAATACCCAGGAAGCGCCCAGCGCTGCAAATTGAGCTCGCTGTACATCACCACCGAATAAAGACGATGCGTCCTGTCGCCAACTGATACTGGCGTAATATCGGTAGTCATAATGGTAAGATAAATCACCGAAGTAAGAAACCAAAGCGTCCCGAAAGGTGCGCGAGGCTCCCGAAATGTCCTCATTTGCTGCAAAATCGATCTCCCGAAGACCATCGAATAGGAAGTTTGACGCGCGAGTCTGCAGTCGCTCATTCGTTCGGTTTTGAACTTCGGTTCCGGCGACATAAGACCAATGATGATGGTCAGCTAAGACGCCGCCACCTTGCGCTTTAGCACGCCATATCCATCTGAAATTCTGAACATCATTAATTCGCAAAAAACCGTTTCTATTTCGACCACTACCATTCAGAGCAGAGTCAAATTGGCGTTGCCGATTGCTGTAAAGATTAACGCCAATACTCGATGATAAGCGTAAATACGGGAAAAGGCGGACAAGGAGTTGGCTTCGGCCGGTGACGTCGAAGTTTTGATGTTCATTCTCATTTTGCGCCAATACTGCTAAGGGGTTCGGACGTGTGGCAAAAAAGCCCTCGTTGTTGAAAGTTCCGTCCGGCAAATAGGGGGATATATTTGGAGGAAAGCCCTGAGCGGTAAATGTATTTATCGCCTCCTTTTCCATACGCGCAAAAATGAGCCCCGACTCCAATTGAACGCGCTCTGAAAATTTTTGAGTTAAAGAAAGATTAGCAGTATAGCGTTGCATATCATTTCGCCTACCAATAGAACGCAGATAAAAATGTCCCAAAGAGAGACGATAGGTCATTTTATCGCTTCCTCCGCTAAAGCTCAAGTTCGTATTACTATTCCATCCGTTTTGCCGAACCAGAGCTCTCCAATCTGTATCCGTTTCTGCCGAACCCGCCAGGGCGGGATCTAACCCACTGTTGAAAAGCGTTTCCCGATATAAGTTCACATAGGATCGGCTATCAAGTAATTTTACATCATTTATAAAGGATGAAACCCCTTGCGTACTTGAAAACTGGATCTGCTGCGTTCCTTTTTTTCCTTTTTTGGTTGTGATCAGTATGACTCCGTTAGAGGCGTTTGCCCCATAAATAGCTGTTGCTGCGGCATCTTTCAAAACGGTGATGGATTCTATGTCCTCAGCATTGAGCATCGCCAGCGGATTTAGTCGTTGGCGGGCCACATCACTAAATACTGTGTTCGTCGCATTGAGCTCTTCTACATCATAGAGCGGAATACCATCCACCACATACAGCGGCTGTGCTGAGGCTGAAATATCCGAACCCAGAGCATTGATAAAACTTCCCTGCCCTCGTATCCGAACCTTCACCGGCAAGCCGGGCTCCCCGCCCGTGGACTCCACCTGGACACCGGCTACTTTCCCCTCCAGCATCTGATCTAAGCTCTCAATAGGCCGTAAGGTCTCCAGTTCCTCATTGGTCGCCTGACTGTAACTTCCTACTAATTCCCGGTGCTCTTTTGGCCCCGAGTAGGCGGTGACAACCACTTCTTTCATTTCCGCAGTAGATTCATTAAGCGTGACATTGATCGTATCGCGATGATCAATATCGACCACGCGACGCTCCATTCCGATATAAGAAAACACCAAACCTATTTCTGATTCAGGGAGTTTAATTCGGTAGCTACCGTCGAGCTCTGTGATCGTTCCAGTCCCACTCTTCACTCCTACAACATTGACACCAATGAGCCGCTCTCCCGTCTCATCTACAACAAACCCCTGAACGTATTTCTGGGCACAAACCGTCTGCCCCCCGATGAAAAGGAATAATAACAACCCACATTTATATAAAGCCGTATGCATAATCGAGCGAAATCTATCGAAATATAATAGAAATTTAGCAGTCTTTATTTAGAATTATTCTACTTAAGGCAAATATAGGTATTGATATCCAAAAAATCACTTCAGATTCTAAATTTATTAGAGACAGAATTGGTCGAGTCAGTATTGCCATTCGAGAGATCTTACCGTATCTTCGCCTTATGAGTCATCACCAATCTCTGACCGATACGATTATAGCCTTATCCACGCCACCGGGTAGTGGTGCGATTGCTGTTATTCGACTATCCGGCCCCGATTGTATCCCATGGACGGCAAAGCATCTCCGAAAGCCTAAACTCATTGAGGCGCCTTCCCATAGTGCTCATTTTGGTTTATTTCGAGGTGACTCAGGAGACATTTTAGATGAGGTGGTGGCCACCATATATAAAAATCCAAAATCATATACTCGGCAAGACGTCGTGGAAATCAGCGCCCATGCCTCCGATTGGATCATTGAGCAAATCATCCAGAGCTACCTTCGCCAGGGCGCCCGCTATGCCGAACCCGGAGAGTTTACCTTTCGCGCGTACATGAACGGACAGTTGGACTTGTCACAAGCTGAGGCAGTGGCTGACTTGATCTCAGCTGAATCGAAGGAAGCCCATCGACTGGCATTACATCAACTGCGCGGGGGATTCTCAGGGGAGATTGACCACTTGCGACAAAAGCTCATCGACTTTGCTTCTCTGATTGAATTAGAACTCGATTTTGGGGAGGAGGATGTCACCTTTGCCGACCGCACGGAGCTGCAAGAACAAGTTCAATCCATCCGTCAACTGATCCAACAGCTCATCGATTCCTTTCAGTGGGGTAATGCGGTAAAAAAAGGGATACAAACGGTCATTGCAGGGCGACCCAACGCCGGAAAGTCCACCTTACTCAACGCGTTATTGAAAGAAGACCGAGCTATTGTCTCTGACATTGCGGGCACCACGCGAGATACCATTGAGGAATCTATCGTAATGGACGGTATCCCATTTCGGCTCATTGACACTGCCGGCTTACGTAAAGCCACCGATGCTATTGAAGAAATTGGCGTTCAACGCACTTATGAGAAAATTCAGTCTTCCGCCGTCGTTCTATATGTATTTGATGTGACGGAATCTACTCCGGAGCAACTCCATACCGATCTGGCCGAGTTCCGCGGGCAGAATTATCACCTCATTGCCATAGCTAATAAAGTGGATCAAGCCGGAAACGCTCATTGGGCTGACTATGAGCAGGTATTATCAGACATACCGCTTTTGCCCATTTCCGCCCTGGAAGGTGAAGGTTTGGCACCCCTCATTGAGTCCCTCATTACTTTTGCTAAGGAATCTCGCCAACAAGCGGGCTCTGCGGTAGTAACTAACAGCCGGCACCATCAAGCCTTAACACGCGCTTATGCCGACCTGGGCCGGGTTTTAGATGGACTGCAAAAGGGCATCACCGGCGACTTTATTGCTATGGATATCCGTCAGGCCCTCCATCACCTGGGTGAAATTACCGGGCACATCTCGGTGGATGATCTGTTGGGAAATATCTTTAGTAATTTCTGTATTGGAAAGTAAGCCCCCTCTCCTCACGTCATTCCCCAATCTCCCCGATGCAAGCCATAGCCTGCCGTCCAGGCCTCAGTGGGGATCTGTTCGGCCAACGTCCTATGGACAAAAACGGGCATATCCAATTGCCGCCGCAACCACCCACTATATCCCCTTGAAGTGAGAATCTCTGCCTCAAATGCCGGCATATTAACGCTTTTTACTTTCTTCTTCTGCAGCCAGCGACGTAAAAAAATGGCACTCTCTCTCGACCCCAATTCCGTGCCCTTCCAGAAAGGCACCTTGACATGACCCTCTCGCAACTGGACCCACAACAGCGCTTGTATCTCGTCGCGCTCATTTCGAAATCGCCACCAGTAATTTTGAAACTCTTCTGCATACACGCTAAAGGCATAGCGCTCCTGCTCGGATTGATCTGCGGCTTCATTCCCAAGCCAGGGATATTGCAGGCGCCAACTCAGTAATTGTGCGTCTATAGAAGTAAAAGGGCCGAACTGACTTAAAAAGTGGGCATCCTCCGCCGTGCAGCCAAGCTGGCTTTCCGGCTGCGGGCCATCGGCTACCGCGCCAATTGACCACATCGGATCATGTAAAGCATTGAGAAATCCATCTAGTCCCTTCAACACAGGTCGCATCACTTTTGGCGCCGGTAGCCGATGCGCCAAAAAATGAGACAGGGCAAACCGTCGATACCATCTGACCACCGAATCATTTTCCATTTCTACAAAACGATCATCCTTTCGCATTCTTTTTTGGCGAACGGGCGCTTGATTGGTTCCCGCCAACAAACCCTCCGTATCCTTAAGAATCGAGTGGAAAATAGCACTCGCTAAGCGCTGACCGCGCCAGTCGGCCCGCACCCAGACGGCACTGAGCCACATAAAACGAATACCGGCAATACGGTCGGGGACTAAATTTTGATAGGCGATCACCTCCTTCCCATCCCGAATGACATACAACAAAACGTCTTTAGGGTCCACCAAAGGATGCCGCACCAGAGAACCTGCCCGCCGGGTCGACATCGGCAGATCCGCACCCGGCCGCTCCACGCAGCCCGACACAAACTCCTCTAACTCCACCGCTGTAATCCGCTCGACTTGCATATTAATCTTTTTCGGCACGATGTCGACCTATAAGGCGTTTGACTTGAAACATCGCAGATTCTATCCATAAAATTTTCTCCGCCGACCAGCCCGGGCGCTCCATATGCAATCGCTGCACATGCCGTGGACGGTCTTCCTGCTTTATTTTTTGCGTACCCAAACTCAGATCCATGGATACCTCCTGAAACACCTCCGGGGCCACGCCATGATCCGAAAATGGAAAACTGAAAAACCGATACGGTACACCTAATTCATCCTGTACCCGCTTTATACTCTCCTTTGTCTGCTCGACCTGCTCTTTGGCGGGAAGAGAACCGTAGTCCGGATGATCCATGGAATGCGCTCCGACATATACTCCCTCATCCCTTAGCGCTCGCAGCTCGTCCCAGGACAAATATGGTCTATGGGTCTCCCAGTAGTCCTTCCAATCCAGCCCGACAGCTCGCGCTATCTCATCTAAGACGCACCGATTCGCATAATTAACCTCCAGCAGCACATTGGCTTTGCGATCATTAAATATGGGATGCTCGGGCAGCTCCTGATGTTTGAGATCGCTTATCAGGGCGCTCGCCTTATACCGATACATCAACTCCTTGCGGTCTAGCAGCCCCGGGTTAACAAAGACGATAGGACGAATTCCATACCGCTTTAAAATCGGCCAGGCATAATCGGCAAAACTGCGTAAACCATCATCAAAAGTGATGATCAGTTGATGTTTGTCAGAAGGAATAGGGTCCAGACAACGAATCGGATCCGCTAGGTCGAAATACCGTAAAAAAGTTTGAATATCCCGTTCAAATTGTTCGGGGCTGCGCGGCATATACAAGCTTTTCAGATGCGGCGGCACATCCGGGCATACCGCATGGTAGAAAGGAATAAATAGCCGGGGCGCAGCTGTTCGCATAACGCCTTGAAAAAAAGTCCGCCGCATAGTACGAACTTACGAAAATTAGGGAAATTCGGACTCTAGGTAATTTTATTCCCCGAGATCGATCGCTGCCGACTCGATTTAAATCGATGCATATCGGGACGCTTTTTCCGATGTTTCGTCTTGCGTCCACTTACACGCTTACGCCAGCGTTTAAAGCTCTTGGCGTGCATCTCTCGCCGCATCAGCTCAATCACTTCTTTTTCACTCAGTCCAAATTGAAAATCAATCGCTCCAAAGGGCGTGCGATCTTCCCAGGCCATTTCAATAATCCGGTCTATATCTCGTGTCGTTAACTCTTCCATATGTATATAATGGCTTTGATCCTGTTTTGTTTTTTAATCGGGCGTCCCCCTGCGCGACCTTTAGTCGCTGGGGCCGGGCTATCCGCTTGTAGTCACGTGCCCTCCGGCGGGCAGCCGCACGGCTTCGTAGAGTTTCCGCAGGTCACTTCCTCGCTCGGTGGCTGCGTCCGCCGCCGGACTCGTGCCTATCGCTCCTATCCCTGGCCGAAAAATTGAGACGGTTTTCTGATCAATTATGGTCAGCAGACATCATATAGATCAGATTTATGAGTACTATCATACTTTTCAGGCGAGAAATACTGTTTTATTTTTATAAAATAGTAGTATATCATGAGTAAAAGTTTACTTACACTATTCGCCTGTTCGTTGCTCTTAATTCCTTTCCTGGGATATGCTCAGATTGATCCCCATCATAGCTGTAAGGATTTATCGGCGATCATTGAATCCGAACGCAGTTCTCATCTCTCACGCACCGCCTTCAAAGCAAACCCGTTGACTGGGGATTATGATTTGGTCTATCATCGATTATACTGGGAAGTTGATCCTGCCGTGCACTACATTTCAGGAACGGTTACTAGCTATTTTGTACCCACTGCATCGGACTTCAATACGCTAAATTTTGACTTATCGGATGCGATGCAAGTAAATGCCATACGATTTCATGGCGACACCCTATCCTATATTCAAGAATCCAATAATTTACAGATTGAATTGCCCGAGGTGCTACCTATGGGCCAGTTGGATAGCATCGAAGTCCAATACGAAGGCGCGCCCGTTTCCGACGGTTTCGGTTCGTTTTCTCAAAGTACACATAATGGTGTGCCCGTGCTATGGACCCTTTCCGAGCCCTACGGAGCCAAGGATTGGTGGCCTTGCAAACAAGACTTAAATGATAAGATAGATTCTATTGATATAATTGTAAAACTGCCGATCTCCTACCGCGTTGGAACCAATGGTATTTTAATTCGCGAAGAAGCGGATGGACAGCATAAAATATACCACTGGAAACACCGCTACCCCATCGCTTCCTACCTAATCTCTTTAGCCATTAGCAATTATGTCTCCTTTTCTGACTATGTGGAACTTTCCCAAGGCGACAGCCTGGAAATATTAAACTATGTATATCCAGAAGATGTGGAGGCCGCTGAGAACAATCTCGAAAGTACCGTTGAAATCATGGAGCTTTTCAATGATCTATTTGGGGACTACCCTTTTGCCAAAGAAAAGTACGGTCATGCCCAATTCAATTGGGGTGGAGGCATGGAGCATCAAACCATGAGTTCCATGGGGAGTTTTTCCTATTCGCTCCAGGCTCATGAGCTGGCCCACCAATGGTTTGGCAATAAAATAACGTGTGGAAGCTGGCAAGATATCTGGCTCAATGAAGGCTTTGCCACCTATCTTACGGGCATGACATATGAGTTTTTAGGCACAGAAGAGGAGTGGATAAATTGGAAGCGGGCGCGCGTCGATTTTATCACGAGTCAGGATGGTGGATCCGTTTGGGTAGAGGATACGACCAGCGTGGGGCGGATTTTCAGCAGTCGATTAAGCTATAATAAAGCATCCTACCTTTTGCATATGCTACGATGGAAACTGGGTGATGATGTGTTTTTCCAATCGGTCCGCAACTACCTGGCAGATTCCAGTCTTGCATTTAGCTATGCACATACCGAAGATCTGAAGCGGCATTTTGAGATGGAGAGTGGTGAAAATTTAGATGAGTTTTTCAATGATTGGTTTTATGGTGAGGGCTACCCAAGCTATCAGCTTGAGTGGACCAACCAGGGAAGCAGCGTGAACATAAAGTTGAATCAAACCCCCTCCCACCCGTCCGTTGAATTTTTCGAAATGCCGGTTCCGGTGAAGGTGAGCGGCTCCAATGCTGATAGCTTACTCCG
>CAZVFU010000086.1:0-8641 GCA_964626595.1 uncultured Saprospiraceae bacterium | reverse complement strand
TTGCGAATCGTATCGTATTCCATTTCCTTTGATTTAAAGGCCTCATCTGCTTCATCGAAAACTTCACATTCATCAATCGGCAATGCATAAATATGCAAGGTCATAGCCCGCTGATTACTGGTGTTTTTAATCATGTGATACCCCATTTCATCGCGCATATAGGTCAGGCGACGACCGGTGAGCTTTTCCGTATGTGTCTTGGTCAGATTGTCTTCTTCATCCGCTTGATAGCGTATTTCGCTCATCTCACCATCTACAAGATACACCCAGCAGTCTTGCCCATCATGTCCGTGAACAGGAGTCTTGTCCCCCGGATTCCAACACAATAGTAAAAGCTCATAATCTTTTGTCCGCTTGATACAATTTCGGGCATACCCCTTATCCTTCCAATAAGCAAAAGACATAAATTCCTCTTTGGGAATATCCATAGATGAAATTATCTTTTTGTGCTCCTCGTGATCCGTTTCTTCCAACCGTTCAATCAAAGAGGAGAGCGTTCTGATTTTTTCTGACATAGAAAGTAATAGTTTTATTTCTCAAGCCTGTATTAATCAAATACATTTGTGCCTGATTATTATGAATATGATTGAAATGGGACATAATCTGCGATTGATTGAACAATCCGCCTCTCCCATTTTTACTAAGTTACAGAATTCTAAACAAAGCTTACAATGAAGGATACACTTTCACGCTTTCAGGATCTAGTTGAAAAATTGCTCAAAGATGAGCAAGACAACCCGGTATCCACCCCCATACCTGCTCAAAACCTTTTTGAGACCCTTGATCTATCTTTGCCGAAAGAACCCATTACCGAAGATGAGTTTTACCCTTTATTGGAAAAAGTGGTGCTAACGGCTCCCAAAACAGCAACGAGTGCGTTCTTCAACCAGTTGTTCGGAGGCAGAAATGAGAAAGCGGTTCTCGGAGAGCTCCTTTCCGTCGTCCTCAACAATAGCATGTACACCTACAAAGCGGCTGGGGTGATGATTGGCGTGGAAAAAGCGATTATCAATAAGATTCTGGACATTTTGGACTGGGACCCGGAAAGTTCAGGAGGTACTTTTGCTGCCGGTGGCTCCATGACCAATTTCATGTCCATGCTTATGGCCAGGGACAGTGTCGGTCAAAACGTTCCCACAGAAGGTGTTAAAAAGTCTATGACGGTATACACTTCAACCGAATCTCACTATAGTATTCCGAAAAATGCAACTTTTGCGGGAATCGGAAGAGATCAGGTACGATACATCGCCACCGATGAAAAGGGGCGCATGGTTGCCGAAGAACTGGAGAATACGATTAAAGAGGATATAGAAAACGGGTTCCTTCCTGTACTCATCAATGCGACTGCAGGAACTACTGTGCTTGGAGCGTTTGATCCCATTGAACCGCTTAGCACAATTAGTAAAAAATATAATATCTGGCTTCATGTAGATGGAGCCTACTGTGGAAGTGTGTTATTCAGTAAAAAGTACCGTCACCTGATAAAAGGGGTAACAAAGGTAGATTCCTTCAGCGTAAATGCCCATAAAATGCTGGGGACACCCCTAAGTAGTTCGATGATTTTTGTGAAAAATAAGGAGCATCTATACACGTCCTTTTCTAATGAAGCCAATTACCTGTATCAAACGGACCACGACGAGTTTAACCTGGGGAAAATATCCCTGCAGTGTGGGCGTCGCAATGACGCCCTTAAATTTTGGACCCTTTGGAAACAGATTGGAACTTCTGGTCTGGAAGATATGGTCGACAAGCAGTTTGAATTAGCTGATGTGGCCAGAGATTACATTCGAAATCATCCGGCTGATTATACCTTGTATAGTTTTGACGATTCCATTGGTATCTGCTTCAACTACAAAGATTACCCCGCCAAGGATATTTGTACCCTCCTCTACGAAAAAGCCACATTAATGGTGGGATATGGGCGGTTCAAACAAGATGAGTTCATTCGTCTCGTGACGATCAATGCTCAAAATGAAAAAGAGGATATCATCGAATTTTTTAAAATATTGGAGACTTTCGTTGCCGAAAATGAAGAAGAGCTTCGCGAAATGGCGCTACCCGTTCAATAGTTAAAAAGGGAGGCGTCCCAAATCGACATTTCCACCCGAAATTACGATTCCTATTTTCCCTCGCCATTGATTTTTAAATACGGCTGCCAGGGGAACAGCAGCAGAGGGTTCAACCACTATTTTAAGTCGTTCCCAAATCCAACGCATGGCGTCGATAATTTCATCTTCTTTGACGAGATGAATATCAGTTACAAGTTCTCTTATGATGGGAAAATTGATATCCCCCAATTGCGTACGAAGTCCATCAGCGATTGTTTGGCCTCCGGTAGAAGGCTGAATTGTTCCCTTATGGAAAGACTGATAAGCATCATTAACCGTCTCGGGCTCAGCGCCAAAAGTCAGGCATCGCGCCTTACCCAAATATCGAGTCGCTACCGCTGTACCCGCCAGGAGTCCTCCACCGCCAACAGGGGATAAGACCATATCGAGATCCGGCACTTCCAGCAATAGCTCTGCGGCTGCTGTTCCCTGTCCTAAAATCACCCGATAATCGTTTGAGGGGTGAATAAACCGGGCTCCTTTTTCCTCTATAATCCGATCTGCAGCAGCCTGCCGGGCTTCTAAGTTCGGCTCTACTTCAATAATCTGCCCCCCGTATGTTCGAACAGCTGCTTTTTTTACTTCCGGTGCATTTCTTGGCATGACAATATAGGCTGGCAGCCCCAGGGTCGCCGAAGCCAAAGATATAGCCTGGGCAAAATTGCCAGAGGAGTGTGTGACCACGCCCCTGACTTTTTCTTCATCACTCAGCCCCTGCATGGCCGCCAGGGCTCCTCTCATTTTGAAGGCTCCCATTCGTTGAAAGTTCTCACATTTAAAAAATACATCTGCTCCTGCTCGCTGGTCTGTGAGCCTCGACCGCAATACAGGGGTGCGATGAATATGTGGTCTTATAGACTGATGAATAGACATGAGATCTGCGAATGTCTGTTGTGTATCTATACTTTCCATGAAGATCAAATATAGTGCTTTCAGTGGGCAGTGCTGATGGAGCCCATCCTTTTTTCTTAGTTTAAACTATCTAGGCTCGCTTTTTTAGGAGGTGAACAGGTAAAGAGGGTAGCTCCGCGAAAGGGATGGTAAGGGACCCGCCTCTACCAGAGGGCGGGGGTCCGTGGCAGCATTGCTGCCGAAGGACGGAACCCCTGGACAGCCCGACCCCGAGGTGGCTGGAGCGAAAGCGAAGGGCCCTCGGGGGATTCGCCCTAAAAATAAAAAAAGCAGAGCCCCCCAATGAAGGATGACTCTGCCTGCTTCCATGTTCATTCGAACAATACTATAAATTCGTGCGAACCGCTTTGACCGGATAAGGGTTGTGCGGATCAATATAATCGTAAATTTCTACCATGCCCTGATCGTTCAATATATTCACGAGTGCATAAGAAGGGCCAATAGAATAGCCTTTATTAGCCAATATTTTGGTCACAAAGTTCTTGAGGCCAATGTAGCGCATATCGGTCTGTTCCACGATAGCCTCAGTAGCTTTCAGCTCTTCCAGGATTTCTTCCTCAGTGATGATTTTTAGATTTCGCTTTATGGGCTCCAGGTCTTCAAAATCTTCCTTACTAAAGCGATCATTCTCCATCGCTTGATTGCCTAAAGAAGATGAATCATTGCGCCAGTCTGCTGACTGAGAGTTGAAATCGGTTTCTTCTGCACTTGTATCTTCCTCTTCGTCCAATTCACCGGACACATATTTGTAGGCATCATTGATCATGCGCATGAGTGTCTCATAAGCTTGCTCGGCCACGGATAAATCATTCGGATGCAGCAACTGATTGCGCTTGGTTTTTTTATAGATATTCACCAAGGTACTCCACTTTTCAGCAAAGTACTTTTGTGTGAAAGCAAGCTCAAATGGGTGTTCTTCCTGCCCTTCCAATTCTTCTTTTAATTCTTCTAGCTCTTCCATTGTTTCCACATCCTGAATGCGTGAAATCACAAAGGAGTCCAGAAAATACTGATTGGGATGGTTTATGATATCGCCTAACTCGTCCAATTCGAGCAATTCAATATTCGTATCCACAAGCTGCTGCAAAGAGGCAATCTGACCTTCGCGTTCGCGGATTTTATCTTTTAATGAGACCGGCGCGCGCCGTTCCCACCAATCGGGTCCCGATTCATAAGCATAGTATGAGACCAGTAACTTGCGCATGGCCCACTCTACTTTTTGCACTAAAGGCATTACCTGCAAGCTCAAGTAAATGGATACATCATCATTCAGGGTCTTGATGTATTCAACTTTGAGTGTATGACTTAGAAAGCTCAAAAGTTTACCCCGCATTTCGAGTAAGATCTTGATGTCATCGGAAGCGCCTCGTAAGATGTACCCCGCGGAATCTCCATCGTTTTGATCATCCTCTAAAAAGGCCCTGACGATCATCCTAAAATCTTTATTCTTATGCGAAAACTGCATCTCGTGCTCAATGTCTCGCTCTAAAAGCAGCGATTCCGCTTCTCCTAATGTGTCTAAAAATTGACTTGATGTCTGGAAAGTCGCTGTTTCAAGCGAATCCATAACGAGTACTTCAAAATTGTACTTCATCCCTTATTTATTTAAATTGAAAATATATAAAGAACTCAAATTTCCCCCTATTAAGCTCTAAATGTTTGTATGTACATCGAATTAACGAAAAGCTAAGATAATATCATTCTTTTGACTGATAAAACTTTTTTATCTATATTATGATATTAAACGCTTTTAATTGGTTTTAGTTCCCATTTTCATTTACTGTGGGTCTGATTTACACATCCACTTTTGCGTATTTGGCATTTTTCTCTATGAATGCTCTGCGCGGAGGCACCTCATCTCCCATCAACATACTAAAAATCCGGTCAGCTTCCAGGGCGTCATCAATCGTTACGCTACGCAGGGTGCGAAAATCGGGATCCATGGTCGTATCCCACAACTGATTGGCATTCATCTCTCCTAAACCCTTGTACCTCTGTAATTTAACTGATCCTTCCTGTCCGTTGGCCAATTCTTTTGTGATTTCCTGGCGCTGGTCTTCTGACCAGGCATATCGCTGCTTTTTACCTTTCTTTAATAAATATAGAGGAGGCGCAGCGATATATACATACCCTTTTTCGATTAAGGGGCGTAGGTAGCGGAAAAAGAAGGTAAGAATAAGCGTTACAATGTGAGCACCATCGACGTCGGCATCACACATAATGACGATCTTATGGTAGCGTAACTTACTAATATTGAGCACGCGCTCGCCTTCTTCATTTTCTTCAATATTCACTCCTAGTGCCGTAAATATATTCTTGATCTCCTCGTTCTCGTAGATTTTGTGCTCCATGGCTTTTTCTACGTTCAGGATTTTCCCCCGTAGAGGCAGAATCGCCTGAAACTTACGGTCGCGCCCCTGTTTGGCTGTACCGCCGGCGGAGTCCCCCTCAACCAGAAAGATCTCAGAAATAGACGCATCCTTTGAAGAGCAGTCGGACAATTTGCCGGGCAGTCCGCCGGAAGTCAGCGGGCTTTTCCGCTGTACCATTTCTCGTGCCTTTCGCGCTGCATGCCGGGCTGTTGCCGCCAGGACGACCTTCTCTATAATGCGCTTGGCTGACTTTGGGTTTTCTTCGAGGTAGATTTTAATTTTCTCTCCAACGACCCGGGACACAATCCCATTCACTTCAGCATTTCCCAGCTCGCCTTTCGTTTGGCCTTTAAATTGAGGCTCAGGTACTCGAACCGAAACGATTGCGGTCAGCCCTTCTCTAAAGTCCTCCCCGGAAATATTGAACTTGAGCTTTTTGAAGAACCCATTATCTTCTCCGTATTGTTTAAAAACGCGATTTACGGCGCGCTTGAATCCGCTAACGTGTGTACCGCCTTCCCGGGTATTGATATTATTAACAAAGGAAAAGATATTCTCTGAAAAGCTCGTATTATACTGTAATGCAACCTCAACCTCTACATTGTCTTCCTCACCTTTTGCGGAAATCGGGGTTTCGATCAGCGGCATCCGGCTTTCATCTAAATACCGAACAAACTCGGCCAATCCGCCCTCGGAATGGTAAGACTCATGCAATGGATCTCCATTATCATCCGTTTCTCGCTCGTCGGTTAGGGTGAGCGTCAATCCGGGATTGAGAAAGGCTATTTCCCGCATACGGGTAGCTAAAAACTTAAACTTAAAGTTGACCTCATTGAATATCCCTTTATCCGGATGAAAGTGGATTTTGGTTCCCGTTTCCTCGGTTGCGCCTATTTTCTCAACTTCGGAGGTCGGCTTTCCTATGGCATAGGTTTGGCGATATATAGACCCTTCGCGATATACTTCAGCCACCAATTTCGATGACAGGGCATTCACACAGGAAATTCCCACCCCGTGTAATCCACCAGATACTTTATATGAATCTTTATCGAATTTACCCCCGGCATGCAGAACGGTCATCACTACTTCCAGTGCTGACTTTTTGAGCTTTTCGTGTCTATCCACGGGAATCCCTCGTCCATTATCAATGATGGAAATACTTCCATCGGTATGAATTCGCGTACTCACCTTGTCGCAATGACCGGCCATATGCTCATCAATAGAGTTATCGATAACCTCCCAGACCAGATGATGCAATCCTTTTTCATCCGTAGATCCAATATACATTCCGGGACGTCGACGGACCGCCTCCAGGCCTTCCAGCGCCGTAATGTTTTTCGCTCCGTAATCGTTCTGTTTTGACTCCTGTTCGCTCATGTAAACTTTTGTTAATAAGGAGCACAAATATACGTAATTTATACGGAAGCACGCAGCTTTCCCGACGGTTATGTATGCCCAATACATGCGAATTGAAGTCGAACACAAGGAGTTGAATTTGAACGGATTTTCTCGATATTTCCTATATTTGATCCTAGTGAAAACCAGTTGGAACATAGAGGGAGATGAAGGCTATCAAAAGATCTTTCCAGATTTATTGCAAGCCTGTGGATCCATCAACAAATGGCAGCTCTACGGAGAAATGGGTGCAGGAAAAACCACTTTCGTTACGCAGTTGGGTCTTTTTTTGGGTGTAAAGGGGGTTAGTAGCCCCACCTTTTCGATCGTCAATAGCTATGAATTGGAATCCAATCACCCGCCCTTTGAAAAAGGGCTGCTCCATCACATGGATTTATATCGACTTGAAACGGAAGCTGAACTTCTCGATATCGGTTGGGAAGAATACCTGTACAGTTCCGAAGGCCTCATTGTGGAATGGCCACAACTCGCTTGTCCTCATTGGCCACCTCCATTTGCAGAAATTCACATTCGGGAGACCTCAGAAAATTCAAAACGAGAATTAATCCTTATCTTACCCACATAATCAATGTCTTCTTTTTATGTCTCATCCCTTGACTTCGCGCGACTTTCCGGATACTCGCTCTCAAGAACGATTGGAGCCGCAGGAAAAACTGCAGGCCGTTGGTGAAGATTCTGCCCGCTTGTTTATGGGCTTACCCAAGGAGGATACCATGAAAGAAAACCGGGTGGCTCTGGTTCCCAGTTCAGTATCAGCTTTGGTCGGCGCCGGTCATCGGATTGTGGTAGAAAGCGGAGCGGGCGATAAATCACACTTTAGCGATCACGATTTTTCAGAGGCCGGAGCCCAGATTGTACACAGCAAAAAGGAAGTGTACGAGGCTGAGATCGTACTAAAAGTCGCGCCGCCCAACATGGAGGAAACCCAATGGTTGCGACCCGGACAGATTATCATTTCACCGCTGCAGATTCCCATGCTTTCGAAAGATCTATTGTTGAAACTCAAGAATAAACGCGTCATTGCGGTAGCTATGGAATATCTGCAGGATCAGGATGGCTCTTTTCCTCTGGTTCGCATGATGAGTGAAATGGCTGGTTACAGTGCGATACTCAAAGCTGCCGAACTACTCACCATCAGCAGTGGTGGAAAAGGAGTTCTTTTGGGTGGTATTTCGGGTGTTCCGCCGGCCAAAATAGTCATTCTAGGTGCGGGTGTGGTCGGTGAGTTTGCCGTTCGATCGGCTCTCGGCCTGGGAGCAGAGGTGTGTGTATTCGACAATAATATCTATAAACTGATGCGTATCCAGAATCGACTCGGTCGACAATTATTTACCTCAGCTCTCAATACGGTAGACCTGGAAAAAGAACTTATGGATGCCGATGTCGTCATAGGCGCCATCCATTCTGAATCGGGACGAAGCCCCATTATCGTCACCGAAGAGATGGTCATGAAAATGCAGCCGGGCGCTGTTATTATTGATGTGAGTATTGACCAGGGGGGCTGCATAGAAACATCAGAACTCACCGTTCAGGATCGACCTACTTTTGTCAAACACGAAGTGGTTCACTATTGCGTACCTAACATCGCTTCGAATGTGGCGCGGACGGCTTCGATGGCAGGTAGTAATATTTTAACGCCTATTCTTCTGCAAGCCGGGGAAACTAAAAATATTGAACAATTGCTTTATCAAAACACCGGACTTCGGCACGGTGTGTATATGTATAAAGGAGCACTAACGAACGCCTATCTAGGTGAACAATTCGACATCAAATACACTAACCTGGATCTTTTGATTACGAGTAATTTGTGATTTTATTTTGTGGTGGAGGAGC
>CAZVFU010000085.1:0-8653 GCA_964626595.1 uncultured Saprospiraceae bacterium | reverse complement strand
ATAAGCTATACGGCTGGCTTTAATAAAATGAGATGGAGAACTTTCCTTATTTCCAGCCTGATTGGTTATTTACCTATTTGCCTTTTATTCAGTTACTTTGGCAGTTTGGGGCAGGACGAAAATGCTTTTCTTTGGTCATTTGGTGTGTCTTTAATTATAGCTGCAGGTTTTTGGTTTTTTGGAAAATCATTCTTAATGAATCGAAGGAATGATTAGGGGGGGTATCATATTATTCCTTTGGGTTGGTGTCTTGATGAACTCAGCGGTGGCAAAAGATACCACGCGTATTCGAAAAATCACTGTTCTTCCTGTACCGACCATTGGGTATGCTCCGGAAACCGATTTTTACTTTGGGGCCGTCACCCTTTTTACGCTCGATCTATATCAAGACTCGTGCACAAGAACGTCGAATGTAGACTTAGAGTTTAATTACACATTGCGTAATCAGTCTATCCTCGAGACGTCCTGGAACTATTTTTTCCGTGAGGAAAAATGGTTTACAGAAGGCCTTATTCACGGATCAGAATATCCGGACTTGTACTATGGGATAGGGGCACAAACCAGGGAGCAGGATGAAGTAAAGTTTTCAAGCACGCGTTTAAATCTGCAAGTAAACCTATATAGGAAATTAAAGAAAAGCCTTTTCCTAGGCTTTGGAATAGGCGCAACTCGTTATAACAATATAAAAAGTGATTCATGGGATCTCCCTGAAGAGTTGCGGTCAGGTAGCTTAAAAGCTGTAAGGATAATCCTATTATACGACTCCAGAGATCGAATATTAACCCCCAGAAAAGGGTTTTACTTTAAGATCAACTCAGCATTTAACTTTTCGCAACAAGATTACCCCAGAGTGGAAATGGATATCCGAAAATACTACACCGGTGAAAGCGGGTTTACGATTGCAGGTCGATATTATCAATCATGGGTGGGTAACACCCCTCCCTTTTTTGACTACCCGGTTATGGGCGGTGATCAAATTGCTCGCGGGTATTTCTACGGTCGATTTAGAGATAGAGCGTTGTCTACCATTCAAGCTGAAATACGCACACCTCAATTGTATCGCACTGGTTTAGCTTTCCTTGGGGGAGTATCAGCTCTATCGCCCCATTTTTCCTTAGGACAGGCCTCTTACTTCCCCAATTTTGGAATAGGCCTCCGGTTTATGGTAGATAAAAGTGAAACAACAAATCTCAGAATAGACTACGCCATAGGTTCAAAGAACCAAAGCGGGATTTATATTTCTTTTGGGGAGTCTTTTTGAGACTACTTATTTAGCCAGGCTGTGGCTTCATCCTCCGTATTGAAGTATTGGCGTCTCACAGCACCCTTAGTTGAGATCAGGTTGAAATATTCTTTATTGTTCGGGTGAACAACAGCAATTTTATCTACTCCAGCTTGAAGCAATGGCAACTCTAGGTTTACCTGTGCCCAATTCTGGAAATGAGGACTAATATGATGACCCAGGTCGTGATTGTGAATCATGACTTTTTTTGCTCCTTTATCAATAGCATCATTCACAAAAGACAAAAAAGTAGCTTTTAAATGTTCTTCTCCCTGGCTTCCGGAAAGGTGAATTTTCATGACCTCATCGCTATGAGATACTTGATGGTTGGAGGTTGTTGTTTGTGACATGGTCGATTATGCTTTAAGGTGATGAAATAGAAAAATCTACTGCAATATAGCTAAATTAATGAATATTTCATAGGGTAAATCCTGTTCGCTCGGGATTTAATGAGCCTATGAGGCTATTTTGTGAATCAACAGCATTTTTCATGTTTTTAACGGAGGTGGCCATTTGTCCAAAATAACACTCGGGCTTATCTGCCATAGAGGGGTCGGCGTAGTTCACATATACACCCTCATTTAGAAAAGGTCGAAGTTTTTCCATCGTTTGATTTGCCCATCTCAGAGCTGCCCCTTTATTCTCTTCAGTAAACCAAACCCCCATAACACTCACGATATAATCTGAGTTGCGATGCGGAAACGCACTGGATTCTGATTGATGGTGAACTGCCCCATTAATCGTATCAACGTTAATTCGACAATAAGGAGTTGGCCTTTCTGCATACATACGAACGACGGTTTCAATAAATTCGTTACTCATTTTACCGTCTAATAAGCCATTTTTCCAGAGAAAGCAGGGACTGTCAACGATGGTAGACTCATTTATTTTTTGCATTTCCAGGTAAGAGTATATTTTGGCGTTATCAAAAATGGGCTCCCCCCATGACCGAAGTTCTTCGAAATACGCCTCGCCCTCTTTAATATCGCCACAATACATGCCATATACTTTGACCATGGGCCCCTTTTCCTCATTGATACGACAATACAGGTTCAGTTCGTTTGGAGCTGAACGGATAAGCTCGTCGTATTTTTGAAGGATACTATTTGCTTGTTTAAAATCCCAGCAAATGTTTCCTCCATATACATTTGTCGGAACATCAATTAAGTTAAAAGTTAACTGCGTAACTACCCCAAAGTTGCCCTGTCCTGCGCCCTTTAGAAGCTTGAAGAGCTCAGAATTTTTTTCATTCGAACAGATTTTTACAGTCCCATCCGGAGTCACGATTTGTGCCTCTATCAAATAGTCTATGGTCAGCCCTTTGGATCGAGAGATAAAACCTACACCCCCTCCAAGCGTTAGACCACAAATACCTACGACGGGACAGTCACCGAGCGGAATGGCTTTGGCAAAGGGAGCTGTAGCCTGATCTACTTCATGAGCCAAACATCCTGCTCCTACCTTAATTTGGGACTTATCTGTTGTAATGGAGATGGAGTTCATCTCTTGCATGTTCAAGACGACATTTCCATTATTTAATCCGGAAGCAACTGTGCTGTGCCCACCATTAAAAACAGAAACTTTTTTACCGATCGAACGGCTTACCTTCAATGCTGAAGATACGTCTTGTGTATGATTGGGAAAAACAATGCAAGCAGGCTTCTTATGGAAATTGCCATTAAAAGCTTTACTATATTGATTGTATTCCGGGTCTTCAGCGGTAATTACCTGACCTGTGATTTCAGAAAAATGCCGCTTCCAAACGCTCATTTAAAACCGCATTCAGTTCCTGGTATTACTCTGTTCCCGAAGATACCAGCCCGGCGTACTTTTCTCTTTTTTATACCATCCGGGGTTTTGCTTTTTGGACGCTAACTTTTCAGTTTCCTTTTCAAGGGAGTCAAAGTTATTTAGTTCTTCTGCTGTCGGTTTACCCAGGTTTTCGTTTTGTCTAATACGTCTCATACTGTTAAGATTTATTCTCCCAAGTTAGTTTAAATCTCATAGAATTCCAAAAAAGTCTCTAATATGGTTAGTATATTCTTTTTTTCTTTAGTACGGTTTAAATTCATTCTGCAGGTAGCTATGACTTTTTTTGTTATTTTTGGAATCAACTCCTTAATGATGGAAAAACGCTTTTTAGGTTTATTTCTACTACTCTTGCTGGGATATGTCGGTCGCAGTTCGACCATCAATGCCCTAAGTGAGGATGATAACCGCGTAGATATTGAGTTAAATGCCAGCTTGGCGGATCCAACGGAAACCTTAAGTTTAGAAGAGGCGAGAGCATCCATTTCGGGGAAAACAGATGCTTTTCGTGAGGACTGCGATGTCTATTGGGTTCAGTTTAAAATAGCCAACCAAAGCATAGAGGATAGGTACTGGTTCCTGATTTTTGATAAGTGGACAGAAGTTTCCTTGTATGAAAATGACTTAGATACACCCAGACGAACTGGACATTTTGTACCCTACAACGACCGGGATATTTCTTATACCAAGTATAACTTGATTGAGGTTTCTATAAAAGCTGGAGACACAACGCAGATTTTGGCTCGATTAGAAAAATCTATCAGGCATTTTGCCGTGCCCTCTGCTTTAGAAATCGTGGCCCATGAAAGGAGTAGTTTTTTGTTTGAGCAAACACAAAAACGGCTGCTATTAGGTCTTTTCATTGGTTTTTACTTAATCATGTTAGCCTATAACTTTTTCATTTTTCTCTTTACCCGAGATCATTATTACGTTCATTATTTATGGGTTTTGTTTGCACTATTGTTCCTCACGCTTCATAATTCAGGGTATACCTTTGAGTTATTTGGTCACATTGATGCGTATTCCCAATGGAATGCAAAAATTCAATTCATTCTCAGCGCTATATTAGGGGTTAATATTATCCTGTTCACCCAACAGTTTTTGAATCTTAAAGAGAACTTTCCGAAAACCTCAAAGGTCTTGCGGGTCTTAATGATTTTGGTCATCCTAATGCCCCTCCCATCTTTCTTTGGTCAGGCTGTGATAAACGAGGCAATTTCTGCCTTTTTGGGTACGCTTGTCATGGTTATTATTATGATTACTGCTATTCGTGCGCAACGGTTAAATCTTCCTTCTGCTAAATATTTTGCTATTGGATATGGTGCCTTCTCGCTGGGTATTATTGTCTTACTTTTCTCTCACATAGGCCTTTTGCCGGATGGCACTTTAGATTTATATCCCATGAATATTGGTTCCAGTATTGAAATGATTTTCTTTTCCTGGGCCCTGGGGAATCGCATCAACATCCTGCGAAAGGATAATGAGGAACAACAGGAAAGAATTATTGAGCACTTAAGGGTAAATAGAGAACTCCAAACCAAGGTCAATAGAGAATTAGAAGAAAAAGTTAGAGCGCGTACGAAAGAAATTGAGGGCCAAAAAGTTGAAATTGAAAAGCAGCGTGATTTAATTTCTCAGGAAATGAAAAAATCAGATGAGCTCATCCTGAATATCTTGCCCAAAGAGACAGCTGCAGAGCTGAAAAAGAAGGGAAAAGCTACTCCGAGATACTACGAATCTGCTACTGTCATTTTCACAGATATTGTTTCCTTTACCAAGAAGGCTATGGCCATGGAAGCTGAAGACATTGTTAAAGATTTAGACCATTGCTTTGGTGCTTTTGATGAAATCATGAAAAAGCACAATGTGGAAAAAATCAAAACCATGGGAGATGGTTATATGGGTGTAGGCGGTATTCCTACGACCAATAAAACGCACCCCAAGGATACTATTCTTGCTGCCTTAGACATCATAGATTTCATGGAAGAGTTCAGAAAAGATCAGGAAAAACGAGGCGTACAGCCCTGGCGAGTCCGAGTGGGGATTCATACCGGTCCGCTGGTCTCCGGAGTGGTCGGTAAAAATAAGTTCCAGTATGATGTCTGGGGGGATGCCGTCAATTTAGCTGCCAGAATGGAGTCCTCTAGTGAGAGCGGGAAAGTAAATGTATCTGAAGCCACCTACATGGCTTGCCAGGGTGAGTTTGCCTTTGAACACCGCGGTAAGGTCTTAGCCAAAAATAAGGGTAAGGTTGATATGTACTTTGTTGAGAAATTAAAAGGTTAACCACATGAACTTATGGCCCAATTTGACTTTCCAAGACTAAATTTTAGCGGTAGCTGCTCCATTGATCCTGCTACTGCGAATAATGGTTGGTATATGCCACTCGTCATTTTCCAGCCCATCAGTATTGAAGGTGTTTGTCCCCCTAAACTTTATCTTGAGGATCAATACATTTTGTATGGCAACACCCTAGACGATGTAAAGCAGCTCTTGCCACAGGGAGTAGAAGTGAAAATGGAGATAGATGGAAGTCAAAAAGAAGTTCCCTATATAGAAATAGCGCCCATAGATACCGATGAAAAGTTTAGAGAATGGGCTTCCGTTCCTTTGGGAACCCACGGATTAGACAAGGAGTTTGCTCCTATATATAAAATCACAGGCCCTGGGAGTAATGGGACGACAGATCTTTTTGGCTCTGTCCCAGGGTACTGGAATTACTATGGTACGATGCAGTACCGGTATCAGGATGTTTGCGTGCATAGTGCAACCACGGGGGTTGAAAATGATGAGCTAAAAACGGTTACCACTGCGGAGGCCTCCGACCCTCTTCACAATCTGTTAGGCGCCAAATTGGACATGAATAAACGCCTGGGCGACGATTCCTCTAATGCCGCAGTTATGGTTGACTTGCTTCCCACCATGGCCATGTATTCCCAAATTTTTTGCGATCAACTCAATCTCAGTAAAAATCAAAAAGTACTTTTCTCCGGGGCGCCTAAAAAAGCGAGCCTCAGGCTAGTTAACTCCTTTCGAGTGGTCAACGAAAATATGCCTCAGGGTGCCTCAGGCGTGTTTTTTTCTGTCATTCCGCTTGAAGATTTACTTCCAGAAAAACAGAATGAGTTATTACAGTTTTTTAATGAGCACCGAGACAAAAAACGAGAACTTAAAGGGGTTTTCATCCAACAAATCATTTCCGAAGTCGAAGAGATTCGAGAGGTAGATTATCATGCGGTAGGCAAAATATCCAACCCCGCCTATGGAAAAGTGTCGGGCACCCTCTCGCCCTGGTATGAGGAAGACTTGATCAATTGGCCCGAGTGCCGGCAAATGAACGGAGTCGTTCCTTTTCTACACCATAAAAGCTCTAAGTATATGGCACCTATTGCCATGCTTACTCCCACTGCTTTTAAAGTATCCGCTGACCATAGTTATGTGCAAGTGGACTTTCTAAATAATTTTCCGATTATTAATACAACAACGGATAGTGAAGAGCCTCAAGAACCCAGGCCAGATGAAAAAAACACCTACGAAACCTATGATCTGGGAGAACTGGAACTCAGTCTAAGGTATTCAGAAAATAAGGACTCTGAGCCGGAATTCATTCCTATTGGAACCTTGGAAATTAACAACACCAGCTGGCCTAGGGAAAAGTATTATAAGAAAGGAGGAGTGCTTCTTTTCTCATTAAAGTCAATTCCTGAACTGGATTCAAAAAAGATAGAAAATGGAGATTTCGTCTTTAACCTAAAAACTCCAAAGAAGACAATTCCATTGCTCGCAGAATCTCCCATGATTTATGTTACAGAGCAGTGCGGCATGTATACGAATGTGAATGATGATCCCATGAAAGGGTTTCTGAGCAATTCCGCAAAGAAAGAGCTTTGTGTTTTGAATATTTTCAAAAGAGGAAAAAGGTATAAGAAGCCGACAGCTCTTTCTATTATAGAAAGCAAGATGGCTGACGGTGGGTCCCGCAAGTCTGAAAAGGTGTTTAGAAAAGACTATTACAAAGATGGGGATATTCTCATTTTCCCCAATGCTGAGCCCAGTAATGCCATCTACCTGTTTACCAATAAAGAGGTCCATGATCCCCTACCACCTCAATATCCTACCGAGGTAGTTTCGACTGGGTTTTATGTCAACTTAAAAGTATTACCTGCTCATGATTATGGCAAATACTTAAATCCAGGTCACCCCGACTATCAGGAAAGCATCTCCTTCGAAGAACTATATAATGAGGTCTTCCACTGTTATGCATTAATCATGCCCGTGATGCGCTTCAATAAGGAAAGCTGGGATAATGAGCACCTGGCTCAGCTTTTGGTTGAAAAGACCCATCCGAAGAATTGGGCCTCATCTGGCTACATGCCCATCAGCCGGGATCTATCTTCTGATCAAATCCAACTCATTCGAAAGTGGGCGAATTCCTTTAAGAAGCTCGAAAAGGATTTTCCCCTGGGCGTTATTTTTGAGGAACTAGAGGAGTTAGAGCATTTAGAGACGAAAGACAAATTAAAGGACAAACAATTTTTCAATAAATGACAACACCCCTTGATTCAGCCTTTGTCCCCAAAAAGATTCAGCAAGTAGATATTTACCTCAACGGGTCGGATACCTTCATTCGGAATGATGGGGAAACTGTAAAGCTGAAGCCCGGAACCCAAGCTCAGTTTTTGGCCTTATGGAATGCAGTTGATGGACAATCTGATATGGAGACTCTTTTCGAGCGAACCCTGGGGCATTTTTCCCATCAGACTGACCTTATCTCTTTTACTACCGATTTAATAGGTATAGCTTTTGCGGGCTTTGAGAGTTCGGATAGGATCCAATTGTCTGGTGATACGGGCGAGGTCAAGTTGGACTCCTCAGCGTATGCAGGGGATTTTGATAATATTCACCTGAACCTCGACATAAGCGAGGACGAAAAGTATAAAGAGATTATCATCCTGGGAGGAGGAACGGCGGGCTATTTTACGGCTTTGGCCTTTAGGAATCAGCGGCCCGACCTCAATATTACCTTAATCGAGAGCTCAGATATTCCCATCATAGGCGTAGGAGAGGCCACTACTCCCGTGATTTTACCGTTTATTCATCATGTTCTCGGCATCTCCCCGGCAGAGTTTTATGAGAAAGTCAAACCCTCGTGGAAACTCGGAATAAAATTTGACTGGGGAAAAAAGGATCACCCGCCGTTTTACAATCCATTTGGGATCAACAACTTGCTGGAGACGTATGGGATCAACCAATCTTTGGAAGATGCCACCCTGGGCACATCCCTTATGATGGATGGGAAAGGCCTTTTTGCCTTGAGTAAGAAAGGGGTGCCCCAGAGTCTCTTAGACCAGGTTGGCTATGCCTATCATTTGGAAAATAAACAGCTTATCGCCTTTCTCAAGGATAAGCTTCTGGAATCTGGCGTCAAGTGGTTGGATCGTCGGGTGACTGATGTCAATCTCACAGAAAGAGGTGAAATAGAAAGTCTTCAAACCAACCAAAATGAGACCTTTTCGGCAGATCTCTTTGTGGATTGTACCGGATTTGCATCTATTTTGCTGG
>CAZVFU010000084.1:0-8748 GCA_964626595.1 uncultured Saprospiraceae bacterium | reverse complement strand
GGGTACGGATATGCAATCAAAAACCTCCGCCAAGATCACACATAATCCGCCTGTACGATCTCGCGAATCCCATCCGCATAAGACGTGGGCGCCTGCCCGAATGTGCGCTCAAACTTGCTACTATCAAAAACATAAGGCCGGTTGTATTGGTACATCATTTCGACCGATTCGCGCATCACGGGCATAAACCAGCCAAGGATGCGCATCATAGTTTTCGAGACCACGCGATATTTGGGTTTTGTTCTCAGCTCACCGGCGATCGCCTGCACCCATTCCTTGCCTGTCGGGGGGTGCCCTGCCGTGGGGAGATGCCATACCTGGCCATATGCCTCCTCCGAATTGCCCAGCAAAGCCGTCGCACGAGCCGCATCCGACGTATAGGTAAAAGAGTGGGGCATGGAGTCATCTGCCATCCAATTTGCCGTTTTGCCCTCGCTCAGCGGCTTAAAGACCGTTTCCGTCAACAAGCTCGTATTCTGAATGGAAGGCCCGTAAAAGTCGGCCGAGCGCGCAATGAGCGCTTGAAGCCGACCCTGTTCGACTTTTTCCATGATCGACCGGGCAATCTGCGCGCGAACTTCCCCCTTTTTACTCGGCGGCCGAATGGGGGTCTCCTCCGTCATTCCATCGAGGTGGTTGGAGTCATACATATACACATTGTCGAAAAAGACCAGCTTACATCCCTCCGTTTCACAGAGTCGCAAGACCTCATCCACAAAGGGTGGCCAGTTTTTCTTCCACACCGAATAACTGTAAGGGAACCCGACCGTAACATAAACGACATCTGACCCCCGAATGGCTTTCTCCAAAGCCGCAGGATCGAGCAAATCGGCTGCTACGCATTCGTCCGTCTCGTTGACTTTTACTGGGTTTCGACTCACCAGCCGAATGTCAGCCGTGTATGTTCTGAGGGCTTTTGCGAGCGGTGTTCCGATAGCGCCACCGGATCCTAAAATCGTTTGCATAGTCAGGATTTTGCGATAAATGATTGCTTTTCTGATCTCATAATTACAATAAACTTTTGTATTCTCCAAGTTTTTTGGGCGATCCCCCTTCGTCCACCAGCCGGCGGACTGCGGCGGTCGCGCTCTATCACAGCTCGCTCGGTACTTCCCCTTCTGTCCGCCGGCTGGCGGACTCCAGGGGCCTCGCTCGGCCCACGCCCCGGGCGCGGTCTCTCTTCGGCGCACCTTTGGTAGCGCCTCGAGCCTGTTGCCGATCGCTATCGCGGGGAGGGGCACGATGCCCTGAAGATTTGTATGGAAAAAAGAACTGAATTTAACTGTGACTCCCCATAGGCCAAAGATCTATGCAATGGGTTCAAAAGTCAATGAATTGCTATTCGGTTTGAAATAAGTTAATATCTGCTAATTCCCGTCCAATTTGATGAATCCCACTTAAGATTTTTTCTGTTTGTTTCTTTGAGGGGGTTTTCGTTCCTGAAACGTATTGAGATAGTAAGGTAGCATTCATCCCAATTTTTTCAGCTAAGAATTTTGCGTTTATGACCTTATAGTATTTAAAAAACTGCTTAAAGTCAATTTCAAATCTAACATCATTCGGCCCCACCTTTTCATCCTCTCCTTCAAAATAAAATGCAATGGCTTCATACGCACTATTTATGATTTCAGGGGCGGATTGACCCGTCGTAAAGATTGGATAATCTAAAGCATATGCTGAAAAACCCGTATCGGTTTTTTCGACAATCATTATCAGTTTCTTTTTGCCCATGATTTTATAAGTTAATGCCCGCGTCTTTGAGAATTTTCTTTTCCGACCCTTTACCCACTTCGCGACTCCCATGGTTGGGAAATATAATCGTTACTTTTTTTCTTTTCGTACCGCAACTTCACGTGAGATCCTCTCTGAGATACAGCATACCAGCCATCCCTTGTTACTATCTTGTATAGTTTTGAACACTTCATCCTAATGTGCTAAGAACGCAAATCAAGACGTTATCTTTTTCACCTACCCCTTCCCCTCCAAAACCCGCCGCAACTGATTCGCATAATGCCCGCCAAATAAATTCACATGCACCAGCAGGGGATACAGATTGTGAATATCCACGCGCTCTGCAAAGCCGGACTCGAGCGGAGAGACGGACTCATAGCCTTCGTAAAATGCGGCGGAAAATCCACCAAACATGCGAGAAAACGCCAGGTCCATCTCGGGATGGCCATAATACACCGCCGGATCAATCAAAACGGCTCGTCCCTGAGTATCGTACATGTAGTTTCCGCTCCACAAATCGCCGTGCAATAAGGACGGCTCACATTTAGGGATCAGTTGATCCAGGCGGCTGGCCAGGCGACCCCAATGGCTGAGTAAGCGGGGCTCCACTTTTCCGGTGTCTATGGCCTTTTTCAATAAAGGCTCGATGCGCTGACTGCAAAAGAAATCGATCCAGTCTGGGCTATCGGCATTGGCTTGGGGCAGGCTGCCGATGTAATTATCGTGAATAAAGCCGAATTGAGCCCGTGTATGCCTATGCAAAAGCGCCAACTGAGCGCCAAAGGCAGCCGCATCGCCCTGCGTTTGTGCTGGAATAAACTCCATAAGCAAGAAGCCCGGTGCATTAGGTGCCGGATCGCGCAGGGCCATTACTTCAGGTATCAGGAGTTCCGTACCCGCCGACCGCAATTCGTTCAGACCGGCGGCTTCCTTACGAAAAAAGTCGGCCGGCTCCTGTCCATTGACCTTGAGGAAATACGATCCCTCAGCGGTCTGAATTTCATAGGCCTGATTGATGCAACCCCCGGAGACGGGATGTACCGCTGTGATGTAAATATTCCATTCTTCACTGAGAGCGTCCCGGATGTCTTGAGGTATCATGGTGGCCTTTTGGATTCGTAAACAAAGATAGGGGAGAATCCCTCAATGGCCATACCTTCTGGGTGCCACTATTCCCCCAAGGCCATCAAAGTACCAGACTCTTTCTCCGGTTCATTAAAACAGGCGTTTGTCGCGCAACATCCAGCCCGTGATGCTATATCGCCGCTGCGTAGCGGGCAAAACTTCGTGTTCCAGGACGCTTTCGAATAGCACCAAACGCCCGACCTTAGGTAGAATCTCTACTGAGCCCCCCTTGCTGTTCTCCGGATAGAGGAGTAAACGGCCATCGTGTTCCGCTCGCCAGTCAAAATTCAGGTATAGGACGATAGATACCCGGCGGTTATCGTCACAATGAAAGGCATCCACATGCCGGTGGTAGCAGGTATGTGGCGGATACTGGGTCATGTGTACCTCGTAGTCTTGCAAACCCAAAAAGCAACGTCGATTCAGCGCCAGGCGCAGGTGATCAAGCTGACGCAAATAGCTCAGGGTGTGGGGCTGCTGTTCATTCGGCTCCAGCCACTTTATATAGTCGCCACGCAAGGTATGAATGACCTGATGAGACGCATCCTTGCCCACGCCGGCCTTATGAAATGCACCATCAGCTTGCTCTGCCTGCAATTCCGTCAAGATTCCCGCACAGCTATCGGCGGGCAGAAAGGGGTCGGCTATCCCATATCCTTTCTCATAAAAATCCTGTATCAGTTGGCTATAGATGTCTTCAGTCGATCGCGCTCGTACTTCCATGTTCAAAAAATTTCACAAGATTACGACCAAAACCAAATATCTGGTATCGATTTTCACCGATTTTTTACGACACCCTCTACGCTCTCGGGTCTAAGGAATCGGTTTGAACCCCTAAAAATCAATGTAATTCGTGTTCTGTAGCTTTAGTGAATATAGAACGGGGATTGCGCAGATTGAAGGAATCGCTTTTCGCTGTGGTGATCCTGCAGATTTCGCTCGCAAAAAATAGCTCTAAACCTACTTTTAGGCCCAGTATGTTAAAAATACGCGGAAATTTTAATCTATTTTGAAAACGTGTTAAAGAAATCGGATACTTTTAACGTATTTTGGCAATGTGTAAAAGGATAAAGAGCAAGTTAACATGAGTAATATAACTGAAGAGTGGAAATGGCAGCCACTTCCACCGGCATTGGATTTGGAAACGCCTGAAGTACTTAAAAAGGCTTTAGATGCACAGAGGTATCTTGCCGAATTAAAAGGAGTGTCCCTATTAATCCCAAACCGGTTGATTTTATTGAGTACACTTCCCATTCAGGAGGCTCAAGACTCTTCCGAAATAGAAAACATTGTCACAACCTCAGATGCTTTATATAAGGCCGGGCTGCAATCAGAAAAAAAAATTGACCAGGCGACCAAAGAGGTGCGGCGATACTTCCAAGCTCTAATAAAAGGATATGAACAGGTATTGGAAGATGGACTCCTTACCACCCGCCATATCATATCCATCCAAAAGGTGCTAGAGCATAACGATGCTGGAATCCGAAGTGTTCCAGGCACAAAACTTAAAAATGCTGCTACGAAAGAGGTTGTTTTTATTCCTCCTCAGGATAAAGAAACCATTGAGGCGGCATTAATAAATTTAGAACAATACATTAATGATGACTCCCTTTCTTCTGTGCATCCGCTCATAAAAATGGCGGTGATTCATGTCCAGTTTGAAAGCATTCACCCCTTTTTTGACGGCAATGGTCGTACCGGACGGATTATTAATATGCTGTATCTGGTACAAAAGGGGCTATTGGATTTGCCTGTGCTTTACCTGAGTCGATTTATCGTTCAGAATAAAGCCGAGTATTACCGATTACTCCAGCGAGTTCGTACGCACAATGACTGGCAAAGCTGGCTCTTGTATATGTTAGAAGGCATTGCAGAAACCTCTCGACAAACTATTTCTGTCATCAAGGATATCCGGACGTTGATGATGAACTATAAGCATCAGATCCGCAGCTCGTTTCCTTTTTATAGTCAAGACTTAATTAACCATCTATTTAAGCACCCCTACAGCAAAATAAAATATTTAGAAAAAGAACTCGACGTAACCCGGCAGACGGCCTCAAAATATTTGGACGATCTGGCAGCAGCCGGTTTGCTGGAAAAAGTGAAACAAGGAAGGGTCAATTATTACATTAATCAGGCCTTGATCGACCTGTTAACCCAAAAACCGAAATCAATATAGAAAGAAGGTGTAGCAGGTTGAAGGGGACGCAATTCGCTATTCGCTATTCGCCATTCGCCGTTCGCTATTCGCTATTCGCCATTCGCTTTTCGCAATTTCCTACAAAATGAGCTTCGGTCGCCAAGGTGCAGTCAAAATTCGTGGCATGGCTTATAAAATTTCAAGAGTAAACCAGACAAAGAATACAGTAGCTCCGGCCCTGGCAACATCCAATTTCCCCGCAGCTCGATTTCAGTTCCTTCTCTTTCTCGGAAATTGTACCTTTGTGACCTCAACAGATTAATCTCGCGACCTATGTATAAAGAAATTAAGCAACTCAATTTGCCGGAGATTGATAAATCGCTGGTCAAATACTGGGAAGAGCACAAGATATTCCAACGCTCCATCGAAGAGCGACCGGCCGACAAGCCCTTTGTTTTCTACGAAGGGCCACCCTCGGCAAACGGGAAACCGGGCATACATCACGTCATGGCCCGTACCGTAAAGGATCTTTTTTGCCGCTTTCAAACCATGCAGGGGTTTCGCGTGGCTCGAAAAGGCGGTTGGGATACGCACGGTCTGCCTATTGAGCTCAGCGTGGAAAAAGAACTCGGTATCACTAAAGAAGATATCGGTAAAAAAATCACCGTAGACGAATACAACCAAAAGTGCCGGGAAACGGTCATGCGGTACAAAGACCTCTGGGATGACATTACCCGAAAAATGGGGTATTGGGTCGACCTGGATGACCCCTACGTCACCTTCGAAAACGAGTACATTGAGTCCGTTTGGAATATGATCCAGCGCTTGTATCAGAAAGACTATCTCTACAAGGGATATACCATTCAGCCCTATTCACCGGCCGCCGGAACCGGACTCAGCTCGCATGAGCTCAATCAGCCCGGCTGCTACCGCTCGGTAAAAGATACTTCGGTTACCGCGCAGTTTAAATTGACCGACAGCCCCCAAACGCAGGCCTTATCGGAAAAGGTTGATGGACGCCCGGTCTATGCGCTGGCATGGACCACTACGCCCTGGACTCTGCCTTCCAATACGGCCCTGGCAGTGGGTAAAAAGATCGAGTACGTTCTCGTAGACACCTTCAATCCCTATACAAATGAGCGCGTGGCCGTTCTTCTGGCCGCCGATCTGCTTTCGGCCTACTTTTCCGGAGAAGAAGGCGATTTAGAATCCTACACCGAGGGTGATAAAGAGATTCCTTACCGGATAGTACATCGACTGAAAGGGAGTGAACTAGTGGGCTTGCGTTATGAGCCCGTTTTCGATTATGCCAGCCCGGAAGGCGGCGACGCCTATCTGATTGTGGCCGGTCACCACGTCTCTACTGAAGACGGAACGGGTATTGTCCACATCGCGCCCTCCTTTGGTGCGGATGACCAACAAATTGGACGGGAATATGGACTGGCACATCTGACGCTGGTCGATGAGCAAGGCCGCTTTACAGAAGATATGGGCCCATACTCGGGCCGCTATGTCAAGGACTTTACCGATGACCCGGATTATGTGCCGGTCGATATCGACCTGGCCGTTCAGCTCAAGCAGGAAAATAAAGCCTTTCAGGTTCAAAAATACGAGCACAATTACCCCCATTGCTGGCGGACAGACAAACCTATTTTGTACTTTCCACTGGACAGCTGGTTTATCCGGGCCACCAAGGCCAAAGACCGCATGGTTGAGCTCAATAAAACCATCAACTGGAAGCCCAGTCACACCGGAGAAAAGCGCTTTGGTCAGTGGCTGGAAAACCTGCAGGACTGGAATCTCTCCCGCTCCCGATTCTGGGGCATCCCTCTTCCTATCTGGCGCACCCGCGATGGAAGCGACGAGCGCTGTATCGGCTCCATAGCCGAGCTCAGTGATGCCATTGCCCGAGCCAATGAGGTTCTCGGTATGGATCAGACCGTCCCTGAGGACTTACACCGACCTTATATTGATGAGGTTGTGCTCGTCAATGAAGAAGGCCTTCCCATGTACCGTGAACTCGACCTGATCGATGTGTGGTTCGATTCCGGATCTATGCCTTATGCCCAGTGGCATTATCCGTTTGAAAACGAAGAGCTTTTCAAGGCCAACTTCCCCGCTGATTTTATTGCTGAGGGTGTGGATCAAACGCGGGGTTGGTTCTACACACTGCATGCGATTGCCACGATGGCCTTCGACAGCGTCGCTTACAAAAATGTGGTTTCCAATGGGCTGGTGCAGGACAAGAATGGGCGCAAAATGTCCAAACGTCTGGGGAATGCCGTCGAACCCTTTTCGACCCTTGAGAAGTACGGCGCAGATGCCACGCGCTGGTATATGATTACCAACGCGCAGCCCTGGGACAATCTCAAATTTGATCTCGAAGGACTGGCTGAGGTGCAGCGTAAATTCTTTGGTACCCTGCACAACACTTACGGCTTTTTTGCGCTTTACGCCAATATTGATGACTTCACTTATTCTGAAGATCGCGTACCTGTGGGCAACAGACCGGAAATTGATCGCTGGGTATTGTCACAGCTTCATGTTCTCATCCGGGACGTGAAGGAGGATCTCGAAAATTACGAACCCACGATGGCAGGACGGAAGATTCAGTCTTTTGTTATCGATCAACTCAGCAACTGGTACGTCCGACTCTGTCGCCGCCGATTCTGGAAGGGGGAATACGGCCAGGACAAAATTGCCGCTTACCAAACCCTGTACGAATGCCTGCTCAATGTGGCTAAACTGATGTCACCCATCGCCCCCTTCTACGGCGACTGGCTCTATCAACAGCTCGATGGATGTACGGGGCTTGAAAAACAGGACTCCGTGCATCTGACCCACTTCCCAACAGTGGAAGCCGAAGCCATCGACGAAGGCCTGAATCAACGTATGGATTACGCTCAGCGGATTTCATCGCTCGTTCTTTCTCTGCGCAAGAAAGAAGGCATCCGGGTACGTCAGCCCCTGCAGAAAATACTCTTGCCGGTCTCTTCATCGGAATTCAAATCACAGGTGCAAGCCATAGAGGACATTGTTTTGCAGGAAGTCAATGTCAAAGAAATCGATTATGTAGAGGACGCTTCCGGTGTGATTCGAAAGCGCGCCAAACCCAATTTTCGCACCCTCGGTAAGCGCTTAGGTGCCGATATGAAAGCCGCTAATCAGCACATCCAGGCCCTCAGCGATGCCGATATCCGCTCTTTCGAGGAAAAAGGAGAGATGACCCTTCAGGTGGAGGATCGAAACTACACTTTAGGACCCGATGATATAGAAATTATCAGCGAGGACATTCCCGGCTGGCAGGTGGCGAGCAGTGGCACTCTTACCGTGGCGCTTGACATTACTATCACTGAGGAATTGGCGGACGAAGGTATGGCGCGAGAGTTGATTCATGCGCTGCAAGCCTTGCGAAAGGAAGCCGACCTGGAGGTGACAGACCGCATTCGCGTGCAGGTTTCGGACCACCCGAAAGTCGTTCGCGCGGTGGAGGCCCACGGCGACATGATTGCCCGCGAAATTTTGGCCGACGACATTCAGCTCTCAGGCACGCTCAGCGGGACCGATCTGACCTTAGCCGAGGATATGGATGTACAGGCTTCGATTGAGCGCGCGTAGCTTATCCCCTCTTTTTTTGAATTAGGGCATCACCCCGGTTCCGCCGCGGCGAAGCGGCTGGAATCGGGGTCGCTATGTTCGTGACTCGGTCCCGCCAAAGGCGCGACGCCCTCGCTTTCGCTCGGCCTCACTCA
>CAZVFU010000083.1:0-9132 GCA_964626595.1 uncultured Saprospiraceae bacterium | reverse complement strand
CCGCGCGGAGCGCGGAAGCGTGAGGTGCCTGGAGGGTGCCGGACCCAGAGGGCCGGCAGTCCGCAGTAGAGACGCGATGCTTCGCGTCTCTAAAGGACGGAGCGTCCAGCGAACCCCGGAAGGGACCGACCCTGAGACCTTTATTCCTGAGCGCAGCGGAAGGAAAAGGGAGAAGGGGCACGCCCAAAATCATAGCAAAAATCATCTGGTAATATCTCAAATGTGGATAATCCCACTGCTTTTCCTTATGTTATATATTTACTTTTCTAAATAAGTTTTACTTTTACGCAAAAAGCGAGTGTGAGTAAGAAGAAAAAAGCGGCGAAGAAACCCACCCCTCTGATGCAGCAGTACTTCAAAATGAAAAGCAAGTACCCTGATGCACTATTGCTCTACAGAGTGGGCGATTTTTACGAAACTTTTGGTGATGATGCTGAAAAGGCCGCCAATATATTAGGTATAACGCTCACGAGTCGTAATAATGGAGGGAGCAATATCGCACTTGCGGGATTTCCACATCACTCTTTAGATTTATATCTGCCCCGGCTTGTCAAGGCAGGCTTGCGAGTGGCGATTTGCGAACAACTGGAAAAACCAAATAAGAATACCAAATTGGTCAAACGCGGGGTTACGGAAATGATTACACCCGGCCTCGCATTAAATGATCAATTGCTGGACCATAAATCCAATAATTTTTTGGCCTCCGTCCACTTTGAGGGCGACAGCATGGGCGTAGCATTTCTAGATCTTTCTACCGGAGAATTTTTAGTGAGCGAAGGATCGTCTGCTCAGGTAGAAAAGCTCTTACAGAGTTTGCAGGCGCGGGAAATCATATATGCTTCTACACGAAAAGAAGAAATGCATGTCCTGACAGGCACCGATTTTCATATCTATCCCCTGGAGGAGTGGATCTTTACGCTGGATTTTGCCCGCCCCAAGCTATTAGATCAATTTCAAGTTCAAAATTTAAAGGGCTTTGGGATCGAGGAATTGAAAAGTGCGCAAATAGCCGCCGGGGCTATTCTCCAGTATCTCATGCGCACTGAAAATACACAGTCGGCTCATATCAATTCCATCCGACGGTTACAGAGTGAGGAGTATGTTTGGCTCGATAAATTCACCATTCGGAATCTGGAGCTGATTCAAAGCCCGCATGCCACCGGCATTCCCTTATATGAAATTCTGGATGATACGATTTCACCGATGGGCGCGCGACAGATGAAAAAGTGGGTCGTTCTTCCTATAAATGACCTCGATGATATCAAAGGGCGTCATGATATTGTCGAGCACTATTTGAGTGAAGAATCGGCCCGTGCCGATTTACGTGAAGAATTGGAAAGCATTGGCGACCTCGAGCGCCTGATTTCAAAAGTACCCTCCAAAAAAATCAACCCCAGAGAAACCGCTCAGCTCAAGGTCGCTCTGGATCGAGTTCCTGACATTCGCGAAAAACTCGAATCTGCGAAGGTAGCAGGTCTTAAGCCTATGATACACGCGCTAAATGATTGCCCTACGGTGCGTGCAAAAATTGGAACGGCTTTAATGGAATCGCCTCCACCGCAGATCGGAAAGGAAAAAGTGATTGCAGATGAATTTCATCCTGAATTGGATGAATATAGATCCATCATTAAGGATAGTAAAAAGATGCTGCTGGATCTTCAGGTCAAAGAGGCGGAGGAGACGGGTATTCAAAATCTCAAAGTGGGCTTCAATAATGTATTTGGGTATTATCTCGAAGTAACGAATAAATATAAGAATAAGGGAATGGTTCCCGACCACTGGATACGGAAACAGACCCTCACCAATTCAGAGCGATATATATCAGAGGAATTGAAAATCCTGGAGGAAAAAATACTCACCGCTGAAGAGAAAAGTCTGGAATTGGAGGCAGCTCTTTACGATGAGTTGGTATCCTATCTGGAAGCCTATATTGAGCCCATTCAACTCAACGCACGCACGCTGGGAAAACTCGATTGTCTATTAGCCTTCTCACAAATTGCCGAAATGAACGATTATGTGAGGCCAGTTATGGATGATGAATTCATCATCGACCTGAAGCAGGCGCGCCACCCGGTCATCGAAAAGTCCCTACCCACTGGGGAGCCCTTTATTCCTAATGATATATACCTCGATGATAAAGAACAACAAATCATGATGATTACCGGACCCAATATGTCGGGAAAATCAGCCATTTTGCGTCAAACCGCGCTCATTGTCCTCATGGCTCAGATGGGGTGCTTTGTGCCGGCCACATCAGCACGTATTGGGCGCATCGACAAGGTGTTTTCCCGTGTAGGCGCTTCAGATAACATTAGTTCCGGGGAGTCCACTTTTATGGTGGAAATGAATGAGACCTCAAGCATTCTGAATAATGTATCTCCGCGATCATTGATTCTCCTGGATGAAATTGGTCGGGGAACAAGCACCTATGATGGAATCTCGATTGCCTGGGCGATCGCTGAATTTCTGCACGAATCTACAGGCGGTGCTCCGAAAACGCTATTTGCCACGCACTATCATGAGCTAAACCAATTGGCAGATAAATACGAGCGAGTGAAAAACTATAATGTCGCGACCAAAGAGAGTCGCAATCAGATCGTTTTTCTTCGGAAATTACAAGCTGGAGGGTCTCACCACTCTTTCGGTATTCAGGTGGCTCGAATGGCGGGTATGCCTGATCTCGTGATTGATCGCGCGCGTCAGATTTTAAGTCGACTGGAGTCCAAGAATATCCAGCAAAAAGAGGAAACGCAACAAAAATTGGCTCAAATGGAGCCCAGCACGGGCGTTCAGCTAAGTATGTTTGGGGGCGTCGATCCGCAATGGGAAGCTTTTCGCGATGAGCTAAAGAATTTGGACTTAAGTACCATGACGCCTATTGAATGCATGATGAAATTGAAGTCAATTCAGGAAAACTTAGACGAAAACAACAAAGCACCATCGAAAAATCGATGATGCTTTGTTGAGTATCTATTTAAAAAACCGGAGGGGTCTATTTTACAATAAACGTCCGTACTGCTTGCTTTTCATTCGCTTGCAGTCTCATGAAGTAAGTTCCCGGCAGCAAATGGGAAACTTCTACCTTTTCACGCAATTGCTGACGCTGTCCGAAATCTTTCATCCACAGAGATTGACCCTGAGGATTAATGATTTCTAGTTGAACATCCTTCACAGCGGAATTCAAGTCCAGGGAAACAAACAACTGATGTGCAACCGGATTCGGGTATAAATCAAAAACCTGATAGTCGAGCTCATTGGCAATCGAGCTACTCACACCCACAGTGTAGGGACCAAACTCCTCTGTACAATTGTTCCCATCAACTACAGTGAGAAAATACTCTCCTGGTGCTAAATCATCCAGGTTTTGAGTAGTCTCACCATTAGACCATGAAAAAGAGTAGGGTTGCGTTCCGCCAGTAATATCAAAACTGATAGAACCATCGTCTTCACTTCCAGAGCTATTGGATATGGACACATTTTCAAGTAAAATGGGATCAGGCTGAAGAATCTCGAACTCGAGAACCTCCTCGTTTCCTTCCGCATCACGGATGGTTACTGTATAAATACCTGCTTCTAATCCCGAAAGCTCTAAAACATCCTCTTCGCCAGTGCTCCACTCAATGGTGTAAGGTGCGATTCCGCCTGAAACTTGTAACTGAATGGCACCATTCGCATTTCCAGCACAATTAATATTAGAAACAGAGCCACTGGCTGACAAGGCCTGAACGGAAATGTCTACAGACTCACAATAGGTGTTTTCACCACAATCGTTTGATACCGTCAGACAGACTTCATAGGTTCCATTGTCACTATAAGTATGTTCACCGTTGGGATCATTGGAAGTATTTCCATCCCCAAAATCCCAGGAGTAGGATAAATCACTCCCTTCGTAATCTGCATCAAAATTCAGCGTTCGCTGATTTGTTTCTACCGCTACTTCAGCCGTGGGGGCTTCATTATATGATTCCACCTCAACACTCAGCGTATTTTCACAACCATTATCCGTATTTATAATTCGGAGCTCATAGGTTCCCACTGATCCAACCACAGGAGAAAGTGTGTTGGCGCCGGAAACAATATTTCCGTCCAAAGTAACCCACTCGTAGGTAAACTCAGGCCCCTGACTGGACCCCGTCGCATCGAGTGAAATTTCCGTTAAGGTACAACTTAACAATGACGGGGTAGCCAATTCTATAGCAGGCACATTTTCATCCAAATCTACGAGGAAAGCTTCATCAGTAGCACATCCATTTTCTGTATCGGTCACTTCTACCTGATATTCGCCGGCTTCTGAGATAGAGATATTATCGCCAGAGCCGATTTCGATGAGATCACCGTTATCCACCCGGTACCAAACCACATTTCGCTCCGTGGCAGAACTATTAACAGATAATGACACAGGTTCCTGGTCACAGCCAATAACCGTTTCCCCTTCTACTTCAGCTGTGGGTGTCTCAATATCTTCGTCGACAACAACCGTTTCTTGAGTCGAGCAGCCCGTCTCTCCGTCCAAAATAATCAAAGTGTACTCTCCACTGCTATTTACTGTGGTCGTAAGATCAGAGCTAATTTCATTTCCATCTGCATCTAACCACTGATAGGATATATTCTGTCCACTCGTACTTCCCATTCCTGAGATTTCCACTTCGACAGCAACACAGCTAATCGGCCCTGAGGCCGCAGTCTGAATTTCCAGATCTGAACTCACTTCAATAACCTCAACGGTAGCTTCGGAGGCACATCCCGTCTCTGAATCACTCACGGTTAAGGTGTAGACACCTACATTATCTACATCAACAAATTGAGTGGTTCCCACTACTTCTCCATCTTCATCTAACCATTCGTAAGAAATGTTAGGTCCGCTGGAGCTATTTGATGACCCAATCGTAACACTGGTTTGTGCGCAGTCCAATTCACCGGTATCGCCTGCATCAGCAATGGGCTGATCTCCACCTACTTCGACTAATACCTCGGCGATATCTGTACAAACTGAGGAATTGGTCAAGGTCAATGTATACGTTCCGGCCTGATCCACGGTAGGTGTCAAGCTATTGCCTCCGTCTACTATATTTCCATCAGCCGTAGTCCATTCAATATCTGTACCTGACTCGACTTCGGAGTCTGAGGCATCAATAATGAGCTCATTCCCGGCACATTGAATTTCCATCTCTGCGGGGGCATTGGCTACAGGAGCAGGCTCATTTTCAATTTCGATATTGTCGAATTCCTGACATCCATTACCATCGGTAATAGTCAAATTATAATTGCCGGCCGGCAAATCAGTAAAACTATTGTTATTCGATGGACCAAAACCGATATCATATTGAAAGGGAAGAGTTCCCCCATCGGCGGTGGCAATAATTACCCCATCGGATTGATCACAATTCTCGTTAATTCGTGTTAAATCCAGGGTCAGCAGCGGCGGCTCAGTGATTTCATAAGACATAGACTCTTCGCAGCCATTTGCATCTGTGATGTCGACTGAGTACTGCCCGACGGGCAGGCCGGTTCGTACAAAACCCGTTTCTCCATCTGACCAAGCCGCAGTATACCCCGGAGTTCCCCCAAATGCGGATAACTCAATGGCCCCTTCGGCATCGCCAAAACAGGGTTGATCTAATTCTAGGTTGTCCTCCTCAACGGCTAATGGCGCATTGGGACCGCCCACTTCGCCTTCCATTTCGATAAATACTCCGTTGCCATCTGTGGCCGTGACGGTATAAACACCCTGACCTACATTGGATAAATTTTGATTGTTAGAGCCATTATTCCAGGAGAAACTAACATTCCCATGTCCTTCGATAATTTCGATATCTATACCTCCGGTTTCATCCTCGAAACATAATTCGTCGTATGGATCTATTGAGACCGGTGCCATATCGCAACTTGTCATATACGTTTCCAAGACAGCAGAAGAAGCCTGACCTGTTTCGAAGATGCGCTTATCCGGACAAATCGTGTAAACCGTTGGGTAATAGCCAATTTGATATTGACTTGCTACCGAAGGCCCATTTGCTGAGGTAAGGTTGATAATGGGAAATGGAATCCCATCTACCCAATCTCCTTGCGTAGTGCCATTACAACCTGAAGGACCATATAAACAAGCCTCATTCGTGTTTAAATCGGCTTCGATAAAATATACTCGAGCTTCATTGGTACCATCAGGCCCAAAATCCTCGTATATGGATTCCATATTTCCGGAATTGTGGTAGCCCCAACAAGGACCGCACCAAGTCGCTGAGAAGACCAAATAAACCTGCCTGCCTGCATCCAACTCATCATACAAAGTATGTGTATTGCCATCGAGATCCGTCAGCGTCCAATCCGGAGCCTCAGAACCGTCGGCTAATTGGGCATGTGAATTATTTATCACAAAAAGAGAGAAAAACGCGAAAGCGCAAAAGGTAAAAAGCTGCTTCATAGTTTTGATTATTGTAGGTTTAATTCAAAAATAGCAAACTTATTTGGTTATGCAAATCTCGAGACCAATAAACACTCAATCAATCAATAAAAAAAGGGATATAGATAATTCATTGTTCCTACAAATAAAACTTAATTTGGAAATAAAGTCTACGAGTGGTCTCTCACCAAATAAAAATAGGGCTTAGCATGTATTTGCTAAGCCCTATTTTCACCCTACTTATAACACTTTACTTTACACCCAAGTAGTTTTTAAGCAGTTTACTGCGGTTTGTCGTTCGAAGCTTATTAATAGCTTTATCCTTAATTTGGCGAACGCGTTCGCGAGTCAAGCCAAATTTGTCACCAATATCCTCCAGGGACATAGGATGTTTAAGGCCAATACCGTAGTATAATTTGATCACATCGCATTGTCGTTCTGTCAGGGAACTCAATGATCGGTTGATTTCCTTACTTAATGACTGCGTATAGTCCAAGTCTTCATCTGTATTTGGCGTTTTGTCATTCTCCAATACATCGAGTAAGGAATTATCTTCTCCTTCCACAAAAGGCGCGTCGACAGAGACATGACGAGAGGCAACAGCCAATGTCGTCTCGACCTCCTCCGGTGAAATTTCTAACTGCTCGGCTAACTCATCAGCAGAGGGCTCTCGCTCGTAATTCTGCTCCAATTCAGAAAAAGCGCGGTTAATCTTATTCAAAGACCCGACTTTATTTAAAGGCAGTCGCACAATACGAGACTGTTCGGCGAGCGCCTGCAGAATCGATTGACGAATCCACCAAACCGCATAGGAGATGAACTTGAAACCACGGGTTTCATCAAATCGCTGTGCCGCTTTTATTAATCCCAAATTCCCCTCGTTGATCAAATCACTAAGAGAAAGTCCTTGATTTTGATATTGCTTCGCCACGGAGACGACGAAACGCAAATTTGCTTTGGTGAGTTTTTCGAGGGCGATTTCATCCCCCTTTTTGATCCGTTTTGCCAGTTCGACCTCTTCTTCAGGTGTTAATAGGTCCACTTTACCTATTTCCTGCAAATACTTTTCGAGAGATTGACTTTCCCGATTGGTTATGGATTTCGTAATCTTAAGCTGCCTCATGCAATCATTTAAGTTTGGTTGAAAAAAAATGCTTTACTTGTCTCAAGCGACTTTTAAGCCTCAATACGATCTTTCCAATTCGATTTTTGGAAAAAAAGTTCATTTCTTTATGAAAAATTGCAAATTTACAGTTTATTACCGACTTAAAGAAAAACCTTTGATTTATGAAGCGTGTATCCTTCGACTTAGAATATATTTTCAGAGCCTCACCAGCCATTCTGTACCAATTCTTAACCACCCCTTCTACCCTGATCCGGTGGTTTTGCGATGGTGTAGACATTAAAGATGACATTTACACTTTCAATTGGCAAGGTTTCGAGGAAGAAGCCGAGCTTGTCGATGATATTGAAGAAGAGCGTCTTCGATTTCGATGGCTGGATGCAGACGATGAAGAAGAGTATTTCGAATATCGAATGTATAAGTCCGATGTGACTGGAGAAACTATCCTTGAAATCACTGATTTTGCCGATGAAGATGAGGTTCAGGAGCAGAAAGATTTGTGGAACAGTCAAATTGAACAACTTCGCAAGGAGACCGGGGGTTAATCCATTTCTGAACGCTCAGCTTGGATCTATTCCTTTGTTCTTCCGAAAAATTCACTTGTTCATCGAATGAATTGTAATTATTTGAGTCTTCGGGCTTATATTTGTGACATCATTATGACTTAGCTATATGGAAAACTCGCACCCGATTTTAGACTTACAGCATGTTACGAAGCAATATGAAGGCCATCTGGCCGTAGATGACCTCACCTTTAGTGTCAAGCCCGGTGTCTTGTTTGGACTACTCGGCCCCAATGGCGCAGGTAAGACTTCGACCATTCGAATGATAACCGGGATTACTCTTCCCGATGAAGGAACGATTTCGCTAAACGGGAAAGTGGTAGACGGTCGGCTATCCCAGCATATCGGCTATTTACCCGAGGAGAGAGGCCTCTATAAAAAAATGAGTGTCGGGGATCATTTAATGTATTTGATTCGGTTGCGGGGCTGGAGTCGAAAGGAGGGGAAACTAAAAGTCATGGAGTGGCTGGATCGCTTTGAGATAGCAGATTGGTGGGACAAGAAAATTGAAGAACTATCGAAAGGGATGCAACAGAAAGTGCAGTTTATCGCCACGGTGATGCATGACCCCAAGCTCATGATTTTGGATGAACCGTTCTCAGGCCTTGATCCGGTGAACACCCGACTAGTTCAAAAAGAAATTATACGGTTAAGTGAGAAAGGATGCGGTGTGATCTTATCGACACACCGAATGGAACAGGTCGAGGAACTATGCGATGAGATCGTCGTAGTCAATCACGGTGCAAAAATTCTGGAAGGACCGATCGAAGATATCAAGATGAAATATTGGAATAATGAATATCTTATTGACATCGGACAAGACCCTTCTGCTTTTCTGCCCGACAAGGTAGAGGTATTAAAGGAGACTAATAAAGGCTTATGGGAAGTCCGACTTCCGGAAGAAACGCCAGCATCTACCCTCTTACAACATATCATTCAGCAAAATATTGAAGTATTGCATTTTGAAAAAAGTCTGCCGAGTCTCAATGAAATTTTCATAGAAGTTACCGGAGAAAAAAATCCACAAATCGCATGAGTAAAACGGG
>CAZVFU010000082.1:0-9399 GCA_964626595.1 uncultured Saprospiraceae bacterium | reverse complement strand
TGACGCCTCGTAGAGGTTGATCGATGACAATCGATCAACTGAGCGAACCGCGGCATTTCGAATTGCTGTCGCGATTCTCAATTTACGGCGCTTACGCGCCGCACGCTTCATTTTGCGGGGAGCGATAACGGATCGGCCTTAATGCCCGATCGCATGACGGCGCTGCCGTCATATCTGATTCCACACGCGCACCCCCGCAATGTCTGAACCGCTGATTGATAAGATTCAATGATGGCCATGATTAAAACGGGGTTCGTGGAAGGGGGTGAAATTGAGGTTTTGAAATCGAAAACCGGTGCGTCAGCGATGTGAAAGGGGCCGCCCCAGCGGCCGTCCCCTCCAGGGATTGGAGGGGACCGAACGAAGGTGGAGCCTGAAACGTAGCGCCCACGAGGGACGCCACCCGGCGGATATCGGGGGGACGCCCAAAAACAAAAATGATAAAAGTGATTTCGCTAAATCCCTGTGGCTTTTATCAAAAAGATTGTACTTTGCTATTCAACTGGAAAAAGTGTTATGAAGATTGCTATTAATTGTCGCTTGTGGCTTCCCGGGCGGTTGGAGGGTATCGGCTTTTTTTTGCAGGAAGTGGTAAGCCGATGGCTGGAGGAACAGCCAGATGATGAATTTCATTTATTTTTTGACCGACCTACCGATATCGACTTTTCTGCTAAGAAAAACGTTAGGGTGCATGTCATGTATCCGCCAGCTCGGCACCCTATCCTGTACTGGATGTGGTTTAACATACGGGTGCCCTTGAGACTCAAACGCATTCGACCGGATCTTTTTTTTTCTCCCGAACCGCTAAGCCCCACTCCTTGTCCATGTCGGGAATTAATTACGGTTCACGATTTGGCTTATTTACACTTTCCTGAGACTTTCACTTCCCGGGATCTTAAGTATTACCAAAAGTACATGCCTAGGTTTATACGAGAGGCCGACGAAATCATTTCCGTTTCAGAATTTACTAAAGAAGATATCGCCAAGCACTTCCCCTTAGCGTCTAAAAAGGTTAGTGTGACGCACAATGGTTGTCGGGACATATTTGAGCCTATGGATCCTGCTGATATTGAGCTGTTTCGGTCCGAGTATACTGATCACAAACCGTATTTTTTCTACTACGGTTCTCTCAATGCGCGAAAAAATATTCACAATTTATTGCGTGGTTTCCAGCACTTTAAAGAAACCACCGGAAAGTCTCATTTGCTCGTCATTGGAGGCCGACAGGGCTGGCGGACTGAAGAGTTAGAGCGGGTGTATAAAACCCATCCTTTTCAAAGTGAAATTCGCTTTACGGGTTATCTGGAAGATCGTAAGCTAAAGGACTGGCTGGGGGCATCATCGGCTCTAACTTACATTTCGCATTTTGAGGGTTTTGGTCTTCCCGTTTTGGAGGCTATGCAGTCGGGGGTCGCAGTCATCACGACCCAGGGAAGTAGTATGGAAGAGATTGCCCAGCGGGCCGGCTACTATGTAAATCCCGATTCACCGGAGGACATTTCCCGAGCTATGGTGGAGGTCGTTAGTAATGAGGAAGGTAGAATGAAGCGAATTCAATGGGGGGTAGAACGGGCGAGTCACTTTAGTTGGGATCAAACGGCGGCATCAATTTGGGCGGTGATAGAGCGCCTGGCTCAGTCAGTCTAAATTTTCCAAATGAGGCTGGAGTTCCGACATGATGAATCCTCGTTGCAATAGGAATCGTATGATTTTCTGCCTTTTTTCGAAGGAAGGAAGATCAGTGGATAAAGTCCGTCCTTTTTTAGCTACTAAATCGTCGATATTTTGCTCGTATTCCGAAAGATTCAGGCTTTCTAAGGCTGAATCAATATTGTAATTCGATATCCGATGCTGCCGAAGCCCACTTTTAATTTTCAACCTACCCCACTTATTCATGCGCATCTTACTTTGGGCGTAGGCCTGAGAAAATCGTTCTTCATTGAGAAAGTTCTCTTGAATTAACTCAAAAATGACATCATCGTGGTTGGCAGCGGGGATTCCCCAGTCGAACAGCTTCTTCTCCACCTGAAATCCGCTCCTCTCCTGTTTTGCGCAGTAGTCCTGAAGTCTTTCTAAAGCTTCATCGACTGTATATTTCTGTTTTTTAGTGCCCAATTTTTTATTTTTTTATTGCATTCTTCTCATCAAATAGATTATTATTTTTACATTCAGCAAAAATAAATACAAAAACTAACACTTATGGAAGAATGGTTCTCAAACGAAGATATCACAAATCAAATTATTGACTTTGGTGGAACGGTGGTTATTGCCATAATCACGCTCATTATTGGATTCTGGATTGCCGGTTTTATTGGTCGGATGGTAAATAAAAACATGCAAAAAAGGGGTGTAGATGATACAGTGCGACCTTTTTTGGTAAAATTAGTCAAGGTGGCCTTAAAGGTCATGGTACTCATCAGTGTAGCTGGCGTTTTTGGGATCAAAACGGCTTCTTTTATCGCTGTTCTCGGTGCGGCCACTTTTGCTTTGGGTCTGGCACTCCAGGGAACACTAGGTCACTTTGCCAGCGGTGTTCTTCTTCTGGTGTTCAAGCCTTTCAAGGTTGGCGATGCGGTTGAAATTCAAGGAGAGTTGGGGGTTGTGAAAGAGATAACGGTCTTCAACACCATCATCCACACCTTTGACAACCAAAAAATCATTTTGCCTAACGGAATCGTAACCAGTGGAGCCATTACAAACATTTCAGAACTCGGTACCCTTCGGGTGGAGTGGAGCATTGGCATAGGATATGAGGATGATATTGATAAGGCCCGGTCTATCATTCTTAAACTGATTAATGAGAATGAAATGGTGCTCAAAGACGAACCTATCGACTGTTTTTTGGCTGAATTAGCCGATAGCAGTGTAAATTTCAAAGTTCGCTGTTGGACGAAAACGGAAGACAAGTGGGCTGTTTATTTTGATATCATGGAGAAGGTGAAGAAAAACTTCGATGCGGAAGGAGTGAGCTTCCCTTTCCCACAAATGGATATCCATATGGACAAGGCGGAGTAAATGCCGAATGCGTTTCTATCTTAAAAAACCTGATCCGGTTCGACCGGATCAGGTTTTTTTATTTTCTGCCAAGCCATATCCTAATTGCCATAGATATAGATATAGTTCTGAAGGGGGATTCTCGGCTATTCATAATTACGATGCATTCACAAGCTGAAAAGCCCAAAGTGAAGCAGACGATAAAAGGCAATGTTACTCTCTAGTAATCTACCAAGCTAAAAGTCTTGATTGAAGCGATACATATCATCGGCTTTCCCAAAAAGATAAAGAAAGTCACCCACTTTTATTTCTGCTTCATGCAAATTTTCGGTAATGTACTCTGCGTCACGCTTGATGGCCAAAACCGTGATTTGATAATGCCCTCTAAAGTTAAGTTCAGCCAATGATTTGCCCTTTAGAGAGTGGACCATATCTTCACTTACTTTGACGGTAACAATTTCCCGGTCGGGGATTGCTAAAGATAGGTTTGAGGAATGACTATGAAGGGCGCTTTTCTCCGTTAGCATAAGGTAATCTGAGGACCGCACATCGGTAATGAACGAGCGAATTTCCTCCGTCGGCACCATGTATTTTTTCAAGACGCGCGTAAAAATCTCTATTGAAGTCTCGAACTCCTCGGGAATCACTACATCAGCACCCAGCTTTAAATGATCTTCGATTTGTCTGACATAGCGCGTTCTGACAATAATATAAACGGTTTTTGAGATGATGCGCACGGCTGATAGAATTCGCTGAATAGCTTCTGAATCCGATATGGCAATCACTAATACTCGTGCCTGAGCTACACAGGCCTTTTGCAAGATAACCGGATTAGAAGCATCCCCGAAAATTACATTCTTGTGCTTCTTTTGTGCTCGACGGAAGGTGTTGGGATCCAATTCTATAATCACATACGGAATACCTGCTTTTTTTGCTGTGTAAGAAATATTATCACCATTGATTCCGTAACCGATAATCACTAAATGATCCACGCAGCCGATATCCTTTTGCTTTGCTTCTTCATCCGTTTCATTGCGGGCGGGTGGCCGGCCCAAAAAGCGCAATGCGTAGGCAGTTATTTCATTGGCTCGGCCGAGAACAAAAGGAGTTATGGCCATAGTCAGTATAGCCACCGCTAAAAAGTATTGGTAAAGATCGAGTGGGACCAGATCGAAATCCAGTCCTACCTTCGAAAGTAAAAGAGAAAACTCCCCCACTTGAAAAAGGGCCAGGCCTGAGAGCAGGGCCACTCGGGGTGGGTAACTAAATAGCCGCACGATTCCGGCCACCACTAAAAACTTGATCAGCATAACGGCTGCTACTAAAGCGAGAATAACAGGCATGTTCGCCAAAAAAAACTCTACATTCAACAGACCGCCCACCGAGATAAAAAAGAAACTAATGAATACTTCTCGCAAGGGAAGTACATTTGCTGTAGCTTGATGACTGTAATCGGATTCAGAAATAATTAAGCCCGCAAAAAAGGCCCCCAATGCCAGCGACAATCCGACTAAATTTGTTAGATAAGCCACCCCTAAACAAAACACGATGACCGTTAGGATGAATAATTCCTGATTTTTAGTTTGTACAACCAGCTCCAACATTCGGGGAACTACGTACTTAGCTAATATAAAGACCATAATAATAAAGCCGAGGACTTTTATTAACAGAAAGCCCAAATCGTAAAGGGGACTTTCCGCTCGCCCCGCAAGAATAGGAGTCACCAGCATCATCAGCACCACTATAATGTCCTGATAAATTAAAATAGAAACAGCAAACTTCCCGTGAGGTGAATTGACTAGATTCCGCTCTTCAATAATTTTTAGCACGATTGCCGTGCTGCTCAGGGCAAATAAAAACCCGAGAAAAATGCCTACATTCCAATCATAGCCGAATGCCATAGCCAAAACGAGCGTAATACCCGTTGTCAGTAAAACTTGTAAACTTCCGCCACCCAAAATTCGATTTTTGGCTGCGGCTAAATTTTTCAATGAAAATTCAATACCAATGATAAACAGGAGAAAGATGATTCCAATCTCAGATAATAATTCAACTTCATGCTGGGATGAAATTAAGTGCAGCCCGTTGGGCCCTACGAGTACGCCTACGATTAAAAAACCGAGCAAAGCGGGCACCTTAATACGCTGGAAAAATAGAATAATAAGAAGAGATAAGGCTAAAACCAGAACGACATCCTGCAATATTGGAATTTCCATGAATGTACTTTTAGCGCAAAGAACAAGTCAGACTAAATAAACTACCTTTCGGGTACTTCCAAAAACTATTCTTTCCGTGAGGAACCATTTCTATTGAAATGGTTTAAATGTAAAATATGGATCTCAGCTTCGTTGCTCTTCAGTCACAGGGCCAAGGTACCATGGTGAGCGAAGGCAAACCACTATGGTCCTTCTTCGCGCCTTGATTAGGCATTATATATTTTATCCTTCTCACATCCAAAACAGTTTCCGTAGATACCTTTTAAAAAAAGCTTTCCGGAAGTCCGGAAAGCTTCTTAAAGTACCGAAGGTGGGAATCGAACCCACACGGTATTGCTACCACTGGATTTTGAATCCAGCGCGTCTACCAATTCCGCCACTTCGGCCTGGAGAAAAGCAAATGTAAGGTTTTTCGGAAAGATCCGCAAACCTTTTTTTCAATTACACTTATTCAAACAACCTTAAAATATCGAGGCCATTAGCATAAATCAATAAACTGAAGAGAATCAGAATCCCTATCAAAGTGGATACCTCCATGACCTTGTCACTGGGTTTACGACCACTTACGATTTCATATAGCAAGAACATGACATGGCCACCATCTAAAGCCGGGATGGGTAGTAAATTAACAAATCCCAGGATCAGAGATAAAATAGCCGTAACCGTCCAAAAGGATTTCCATTCCCACTCGGGAGGGAATAACTTTCCAATAGTGATGAAGCCTCCTAAGCTCTCGCTCGCTTTAATAGAACCGCTAAACATTTGTGAAAAAGCCTTGATCTGATCTGTTAAAAAGCCGGTGCCTTTGACCACCCCACCCCACAGAGCCGGTCCTAAGGCATAATCGCGGTGCGCTGTCTCAAAAAAATAATCCGGGCCATAGGGTGCGATCCCTAATACCGGTTGACTGTCCAACTTGACTTCAATTTGGTTACGTGCGCCCTTGCGATAATACTCGACAGATACTGACTCTCCCGGAGATGACTGAATGATATCTTTAAACCGGTCAAAGAACACTAATTCCTGACCATTAATGGCCACGAGTGAATCGCCCACCTCAATCCCTGCCTGCTCGGCCTTCGAACCCGATTGGACCTGACCCGCCACATAAGGCAAGCGCGGGTAGAATAGCACTTCCTGACTTCCAGCCGCGGTAGCCAATTCCCTACTCAAGTCTTCAGGGATTTTAATCGTCTCTACTTTGCCGTCTCTACGCACCTGAATTTGTCGGGCATTATTGAGAATGATTTCGCGGACGACTCGTCCGTCATCTAATTGTTCCAACTTCAAATCTCCAACCTGTAAAATTTGATCACCAGCTTGTAATCCCATTTCCCTACCCATGGAATCCACTGCAATTCCATAAGTGGCGTTCTCAGGAGGCAAATACTCCTCTCCGTAGGTAAATAATAGCAAGCCAAAAATGAAAAAACCGAGTAAAAAGTTGACTGTAACTCCTCCCAACATGATAATCAGGCGCTGCCAGGCGGGTTTGGACCGAAACTCCCAGGGTTGAGGTGGCTTCTTCATCTGCTCACTATCCATACTCTCATCCACCATACCGGCGATTTTAACGTAGCCGCCTAAAGGTAGCCAGCCCACGCCGTATTCCGTCTCGCCCCTTTTCACCTTAAACAAGGAAAACCAGGGGTCGAAAAACAGGTAAAACTTCTCAACCTTCGCTCGGAAGGCCTTGGCCGGAAAAAAGTGCCCCATCTCGTGCAGTACCACCAAAATCGATAGACTCAGCACAAATTGGGCGATAATTATAATGATTTCCATAGTATGTTTTCGATCTATAAATCAATATGCGAGCTTCTAAAGCTCCACATTGAATTTTTATGAATTGAGGCCAAAATTATGATTTTAAGCGCGATTCCATCATATATTCGCGCAAGAATAAAAAATGCACTTGTGAATCTCTTTTATGTCCCATCGTTAGATACTGAAAAGATAACACTTGAAGGTGAAGAATTTCGCCATTGTGTGCAATCGTTTAGACATCAGGTCGGTGACACTATACAGCTTACGGATGGACGGGGCACAAAAGCTCAGGCTCAGATAGATGACATTCAAAAAAAATCTTTGGGTGCTACTGTCGTCACCCGAGAATCGGTGGGTTCTGGTCGAACCTACCATCTCGAAGTCGCCATTGCACCTACGAAAAACATGAGTCGGATCGAATGGTTCGTAGAAAAATCGGTCGAACTGGGTATTGACCTGATTTCATTTGTAATCACAGCCCATTCCGAGCGTCGGAAAATTCGTCTGGATCGTCTGGAACGAATTGCATTGGCGGCCATGAAGCAATCTCAGCAATACAGCTTACCCACTTTGCACCCATTACAACCACTCGAAACCTATATTGAGAATCAGCCCGTCACCGGCGACCAAATAGCTTATCTGGCCCATTTCCATCCAGAGGCTTCACACTTGACTGCTGAACATAACAAAAATGGGCACTATCGCGTTCTTATTGGTCCGGAAGGAGATTTTTCTGAGGACGAACTCACGAATATTCGCTCAGCGGGCTGGAACATGTGTACATTAGGCCGGCGGCGGCTTCGAACAGAAACCGCGGGTCTATCAACCGTTTCCTATTTCCATTGGTTACACGTATAATTATTTTCATCCATGATCAAACATCTCTTTTTTTTCGTCATTCTATCTCTCTTTAGCTGGAGTGCACAAGGTCAATTGCAGCTCGCCCTTTTGAAATACAATGGTGGCGGGGATTGGTACGCCAACCCCACCGCCCTTCCCAATCTGGCGACCTTTTGTAACCAGTATATCAAAACCGACCTCAAATCAGATTATGCTACTGTAGAAGTAGGTAGCGCCGACATCTTTAACTACCCCTGGTTACATATGACCGGGCATGGAAACGTCGTATTCTCTGATGCTGAAGCCGAAAATCTACGAACCTATCTCATTGCCGGAGGGTTTCTCCATATTGATGATAATTACGGGATGGATCCCTACGTCAGGACAGCGATCAAAAAGGTATTTCCCAATAAAGAATGGGTGGAACTCCCCTTCGATCACCCTATATACAATCAGCGATATCGTTTTTCTACCGGTCTCCCTAAAATCCACGAACACGACGGCCTCCCCCCACAGGGTTTTGCCATCTTACACGAAGGACGCGTGCTCGTCTTTTATACCTATGAAACCGATCTGGGAAATGGTTGGGAAGATCCCGGCGTGCACAACGACCCACCTGAAAAACGTCGCCAGGCCCTTCAAATGGGTGCCAATATTCTTCAATTTGCCTTTACGCAATAAAAAAAGCGCAGAACACCTCTAGTGCCTGCGCTTTTGTAGATTAGATCCGTTTTCTTATCTATAAGGGATTGGCAACCATTCGTCCTTCAAAGTCAAATTTAACGGTAAAATCTGCAGGAGCCTCATCAATTTCACCGACTAATACCAAACGAATACTGTGGGGCGCATTCTTGATGAGGTTGTTCAATTTACTCAGACCTTCCTCATTCAATTCCAAAGCCTGTGGCGCATCCATTAAAGCACTGATCGATATCGGATCCAAAGAAGAAATCTCAACAGGTCCAGAGCCATCTGTATCTGCAATCTCAATACGCGCCTGCGTTATCTGCTGATCCGCTGGGCCATTATGACGGACAACACTCAAATCAATACGTTTGATATCGATCTCTTTGATATTATCTCCATACTCTTCGATCACATCGACCTCTTCCTTCAGATCGATCAGGTCGCTGGAAAAATAAGTGCTCTCATCCCCACTCACGATCAGCTCGTGGCTAAATGCAAAATCTCTTTCGACATCCAGAACATCTGAGCAAGAAAAAAGTGGCAGCCCAATCAGGGCGAAAAAAACGATAAGATTTTTCATGATAAACGGGTTTAAATTTTGCGTCAAGGTAAATAAAAAAAACGAAACAAAATATGACTTAAATCATCCTGTGATCTAATATGGATCATGCTATGATTAGGGCGTACCCCCGGGATTCGCCTGCCGGCGGATCCCGGGGGCGCTACGCATCCGGGGCTCGCTCAGTAGACCGTGCTCTGTCCACCCTGGGGCGGACTCCGCACGCTTCGCTCGGCCCTCTCACCCGCCCATGTGACCATGAGCGGGTCCTCGGTCTTTCACCCCTTCGCATCCTTTAGGTTTGCATTAGAGGAAAATAGTAAAAAAAGACTACTATTA
>CAZVFU010000081.1:0-9518 GCA_964626595.1 uncultured Saprospiraceae bacterium | reverse complement strand
CCCGGGCCATTGAATATTTTTCGATTGAACAAGAAGCTACAGATGGCAATTTTGAAAGTCGCACCACTATGCAAGGACAAAATCTGAGTCTGAGAACGGAGTACAGTTTCCATCATTTCGGCGTATTTGATAATCCATCCGGGCTAATTTCAGATGTTTCAGATACCTATACTTCTCAATCCCGGATGGATGAACTGATCAGTTTTGATGCCTCCGAAGGAAGTATTAGTATTCGTTTTTTAGAGTAGCTTAAAGCAAATCGAGGCTCATTTAAGTTCTGAAATTTTTTGGGTACAAACGCCTTAATTTTAAGTCCGGACCTCAATATTGGCCTGAGGCTGTGACGTTCACTTGCTATCTTTTCCAACAATTTACTGAGCCAGCACGTTATACCGACATGTACGCTCAAACAACGGAAAATATTTGTGTTCAAGTCCAGCCCTGGTACCGGCCTGAGCTCAGTGAGCGTAAGCAACGCAAGTATTACTTCTCTTATCAGGTTCACATTATCAACGAGAGTGAATTTGATATCCGGCTCATGTCCCGGCATTGGATTATTTTTGATTCGGCGGGCGTGAAACGAAAAGTAGAAGGTAAGGGGGTGATCGGAGAACAGCCTGTTATTCTACAGGGCGATCGATACAGTTATGAATCCTGGTGTCCTCTGCTTTCCGAGCTAGGATATATGGCGGGCTATTACATTGTGGAACGCTTGCTGGACGAAAGCCGTCATCAAATTATTATTCCCCGCTTTCATTTGATTACGCCGGAAATGAAAAATTAGTTTTTTTAGGTGATCCCACCAAGCAATTATAATGTAGCAATAATAGTTTGCTTATAAAAAGGTCGTCTATGCTTAATGTAGAAAATTTACAAGACGGATAAACCATCATTCATTATTCTCTTGTTATTTAACTCATTTTAGCAACCGCCCTTTAGGGTACGCATTACATCTTCATCTTTATTGATGCAACTTCTCCGATTTGTGTTTGGAAAGTTAACTTGTATTCGAAATAAATAATTTCACTTACAATTTTTTTGTAACTTAGAAAAAGATAAAACTATTCCCATGAAAATATTTACTTGGCTCCTGTTTCTGACCTTATCATTAAACATTCTGGCTCAAGATCGAGAAATTGAATATCGAGATTTGACATTTAGCGAGGCCTTAACAGCTGCAGATGAAGAAAATAAGCCCATTTTTATGGATTGCTACACCACCTGGTGCGGTCCATGCAAATGGATGGCAGCAAATATTTTTACTGAAAATGAGATAGCCGATTTCTACAATGAAAACTTTGTATGTGTCAAATTTGATATGGAAAAAGGGGAGGGAATAGAGCTTGCTAAGGAATTTAAAATAAGAGCCTACCCCACCTTGCTTTTTGTGGATGCGAACAGAGAGCTAGTCATGAAACAAATTGGAGCACCCCGAGATCCTGAACCATATATCAATCTCGGTGAAAATGCTAGAAGTGAGGATTATAATTTGATTGCTTTGGTTAAAAATGTCAACGATAATCTTTCTGACGCCTCTTATATGGCAAAGTACTTTGAGGTCATGGCTAGTGCAGATATGGTCGACCCAGAAATAACTGATCTTTATTTTTCAGAAACTCCAAAAGATGAATGGCTGAAAGAGGAGAATGTCGAAATCCTTACCCATATTGAGCACGATATTGAGGGAGAGATGTTTCAAGATATCCTGGCGCGCAGCGAAGAATACATTGCCGTAAATCCGAATATGGAACAGGTAATCGGTTATAGTATCGGGAACGCACTTTTAAGTACAGCTTACAGCAGGGAGGAGAATGCTGAAAAAGACTATTTAAGTCTACTAGCAAAAGTGAAAACATGGGAATTTCCGAAAAAAGGTGAGACCCTTTTCTCTGTAGAGTCCAGAGTTTTGAGAGGGAAGAGTCCTGAATTGTATATAGGTTATTGTGTAGAAAATGTAAAGTCCAATTTATGGGATAATGCCAACCAACTAAATAGTGTAGCCTGGTATTTTTTTGAAAACACGGAAAATCCAAGTCACGTGAAAGCCGCCGAACGTTGGGCGGCTCGGGCAGTTAAATTAGATCCAAGTCACCACATACTGGACACCTATGCTAACCTACTTTTTGTAAATGGCAAACATGAGAAAGCCCTGGAAATTGAAACGCAAGCCCTGGAAAAAGCACGAGCTATGGATGCCGATACCAAACCCTACGAGGAGCTTATTGCGAAAATAAAGGAGCGCATGTGATGAGGGAACCCTCGTGGCCTAACCCTCAACTTAAGCAGTTTCCCCCTATGAAGAAGATGCTTTTTCCTGGAACCTGACGCTCTTTCGTTGCCGGCGCGCTGGCCAGCCTTCGGAATTGCATCTGCTGGGCAAAGCACGCCCCAAATTTTTCATGCTACTTTTTGAAGGCCAACACCGCTGCAGCGCAAACCAACAAATGATTCCTCATCCCGCACCCCGATGCGGGATCTCCTGGATATGATATCCAACTAATGGGGTCTTTACCTCGGTTATTTGGGCCTATGGAGAATGGGTGCGACTGGGGTATGCGGGATTTAGGATTTGTTGTTAGAATCCGTGATAGGCGAAAGATGTTTCGCCCCTATATCGGCTGAGCGGGAAGGGCTGTGATTCATAATCTGTGTAATCCACATTAATCTGTGTAACAATTCCTCCCGCCAGAGCGCCCGGCAGGGCGCATGCGTGAGGGGTACGGAGGGCGCCGCCAGGCGGTCCCGAGGTGGCGCAGCCCCTCGAGGACGGTACCCCGGAGGGGCCCGACCCCGAGACGCCCGAAGGGCGGAGACTCGGGGGCACGCCCAATTCATTAAAAAAGAGCATGCGATACACGGCTTTATGGCTTATTTATCGATCCAGATCGGCAAATCTGCCGGGGAATTTATGAGCTGCAAAAGGGTATCGTCAATCATGGCGCCTTCGAGGGCAGATTTCGGCTTGCGGGCCATGAGAATCAAGTCGGCGCGCTCCTGAGCTGCAATCATGCGAATGCCCTCGGCGACGCTCTGGTTTTCGGCGTATGAAGTGAGGGTGCGAATGGGAGTGGGGGATACGAGATTAGCGGTGAAATCGGTCATTTGCTCCTCGACTTCCGCGGCTTTTTTCTCGCTGAGTTTATCGATGGGAATGAAAGGGAAGTATACCTGGGGTAATCGATACACGTGACACAATATGGGTTTGATTTCATGCTTTTGGGCGTAGCGGATTCCCGACTGGGCGACTTCCAGCGAGCGTTTAGAAAAGTCAACAGGGATCAATATGCGTTCTAACATATATGGCGCGGACTCGGGCACGAGAAGGACCTGATCGAGGATACGCAGATTTCGAAGTAGATCCTTGAACATGGCGCCGCGGCCGGGATAATAGGTCTTTCGGCCAAAGATGACGCTATCAATTTGTTTCTGTTTGACTTGATCCTGAATGGCTCGGGCGGTACTTTCATCCTGGACGACGTGGATGGAAGTGCGATCTCGCATGTCGGTCGGCCACTGAGCTCTTTCCAGCTTTTCCTCCAAATCGGCCTGAATGGCGGCGCACACTTCCCGAGATCGATAGATCTGGCCATGGGCTTCCATCCAATCCACCTCGATATATATGTTGTGAAAAAGGGTGATACGTTCGGGAAGGCCTGTAGTTTCGGTGAAAAATCGCATCCAGGCGAGAAGTGCCGCGTCTGCCGGACTAAGGTCCATGCCGAGGAGTAGGTTTTTAGGTGTTTTCACGATCTTTAGATTTTTGTGATTGTTCCCGCAATACGCTTTCTATGCGCTGGGCGTAGTCTTGAGTGGTTTCCTCTTTTTCTTGTCGTAGGCGTTCCCTGTACTCTTGTTTTAAGCCCCGGTATAAGCTGTAGACCATGATGAGGAGCAAAATGGTGAAGGGTAATCCGGTGCTGATGGCCGCGGTTTGCAGGGCTTTTAAACCTCCACCCACCAGCAGGGTAGCTGCTACAGCGCCTTCCATCACCGCCCAAAAAATGCGTTGTCCTACAGGGGCATCGAGCTTTCCGCCGGCCGTTATACTGTCAATAACCAGCGAACCACTGTCGGAGGAGGTGACAAAGAAACTGGTGACCAACAGAATACCTATGACGGCGGTGATTTCCGATAGCGGATATTCTTCGAGCATGACAAAAAGCGCGGTGCTGATATTTTCACCGACGGCGGTAGAGATATCGGCGAGGCCATTCAAGTCTAAAAACAGGGCAGAGCCTCCAAAAACGGCAAACCAGAAAAAGGTCAATACGCTGGGAACCAGCAATACCCCCAGCACGAATTCTTTGATGGTTCGACCGCGAGATACGCGAGCAATGAACATACCGACAAAAGGCGACCAGGAAATCCACCAGGCCCAATAGAATACCGTCCAGTTGTCTTGCCAAAGTGAACCGGAAAAGCTGTCGGCCCATGTCGAGAGCGAAATCAGGTTTTGGACGTAATTTCCTGTAGATTCTACAAACAAATCGAAAATAAATACGGTCGGACCGACGATGAGTAGGAGGATGAGAAAGGCTAATCCCAATCGCATGTTCAGGACGCTAAGAAAGCGAACCCCTTTGTCGAGTCCCAGTACGACACTGACGGTGGCAATGGCGGTTATGAAGGCAATGAGAATCACCTGCATGGTGACGGAGTCCGGGGTGTTGAGCAGGTAGTTCAGGCCGGAACTGATCTGCTGGACCCCAAAACCGAGGGAGGTGGCCAGACCAAAAAGGGTAGCCGCCACGGCGGCAATATCAATAAGGTTGCCCTGCCATCCGTAAATGCGATCGCCCATCAGGGGGTAAAACACAGATCGGATGGTGAGCGGCAGTTTTCGATTGAAACAAAAGAACGCCAGGGATAATCCGACGATAGCGTATATGCCCCAGGCATGCAATCCGTAGTGTAAATAGGTGAATTGCATGGCTTTCTCGGCGGCGGCTATGGTTTCATTTTCGGCGACAGGAGACTCGTGATAGTGCATGATAGGTTCCGCGACTCCAAAAAAGAGCAGGCCAATACCCATACCTGCTGAAAAGAGCATGGAGAACCAGGAAAAAGTGCTAAACTCGGGTTTGGCACTATGGCCGCCCAGGCGGATTCGGCCAAGTCGGGAAAAAGCCAGCAGGAGAGCGACCACCACAAAAACATTGACCGCAATAATGAGAAACCAGCCCGCATTTTGGGTGATGCCGGTGGTAATCTGCTCAAAGATATCTGCCATGGGCTCACCCACCCAGAGGGTGATGGTGATAAATAAGAAAATGAGAATAGCAGAGGGTATAAAAACGGGCTTGTGGAAGCTAAACAGCTCTTTCTTTTTCTTCATCCTGAGGCTATAATAAGAAAATAGATGGGAAGGCGAACCTTCCCATCTATTCATTTTAAAATTCGAATATACAATTCGTATTACGTAAAGCTGTATTTTTCAGCTCACTGTCGATCAATTTGTCAACCAGGTGCGGGTATTTTTGGTGTCTTCACCGATTTCAGAAACGGCATTCTGATAATTGATCGGGTTCAAACTTTGTTCCTCACCCGGATAAGGGAATCGCATCGGAAGTTGATCATCATTGACATTGCTACACGGCGCATCCAAAAAGGGTATGCCATCCCATGAATTTCCAGACTCGATATACCATCTGCGGACATCAAAGTAAGGCTCCAATCCGTGGAAGAAAGAGTTCACCCATTTCTGCTCCCAAATATCGGTCACGGCGCTGTAGGCTACACCGGAATTGGTGTAGAAGTCATCAAAGCTATCCCAACCAAAGGGATCCAGATTGACTTGATGATAAACCATAGACGCTTCAATTCCTGAGCGGTAGTAACCTTCTACATCTCCTGATATCCAACCCTTGGCTGTTGCCTCGGCGAGTAAAAATTGCACTTCTGCATAGGTCATAATCACACCATCCGCGATATCGATACCGAGGTCCGCAGCCGTCGTTAAATCAGGGTAGTTATAGTAGGGAACACCCAAGCGCGAACCAATTTTGCTGCATGTCTCTGTATTTCGACCATTATCAGCCCCCACAACACTTGAGTCCGGAAAGAAATTATCAAAATCTTCGTTGTTGGGCCGTGCATATCTATACAATCTGGGGTCATTATATTCTTCCATCAAATCTACAAAGGTAGAGCTGATAGCCACCGCATCAAAGTCGCCCGTCTTAATAGGTATGAGCAAAAACTGATTGGGGAAAGTACTGAGATAGCTGAAAACGGCGTTGTCAGCATTACTTTCCATAATGGGTTCATTATTGACAATTTGGCTAAAGCGCGAAGTAACATCCATTTTATTGCTGGCCATCATTAGCAAGCGCAGTCGTAAGGAATTACAAAATTTTCTCCACTTCTCGAAGTCTCGATTGAATAACAGATCACTTTCGATTCCCGGGTCACTTTCAGCCAATAAGTTATTAGCTCGCTCGAGTTCATCTAAGATATCCATGTAAATGAATTCTTGATCATCGTAAGCGGGATTAAACTCATTATTGAGGCCGTTAATAGCTTCGGAGTACGGAATGTTCCCATACGCATTCGTCAAATTGGAAAAAATCCATGACCGCATAATAATAGCTAAAGCTTCTAAAGCGGGATCATTGAGATCCTCAGCGAAGTCACTCACGCCTTTGAGGTCAGTCAAAGGGGCATAAAAACCTTCCCAAACTGTGGGGAAAGCATTCCAGTTGTAATCATCCACCTCTGTCCGCAAAGTTTTTGCCGTCAGTTGCGCGGCATTATTTCCCAAAAGAAACGCGGCATCCACATTGGTATTCACTGAACTTCGAATACTGGCATTTAGGAGCACATCAGGTGATACTTCTGTAGGCTCATTTGGGTTTTCGTTGATTTCCTCGTAATCCTGACACGCGGCTAATCCGCCCAGAATGAGGAATATATAGAGTATGTTTTTCATATTTTAGTTTTTTTGATGGTCTGTAAAAGATTCTTTTCTGAACGGGTTTCTTAGAAGCCCACACTTACAGAAAATCCAAGTTGTCTCATCGGAGGTAGCTGCGTGCTTTCGAAACCGGGCACGAAAATTCCATTACGGATAGAGTACGTTTCCGGGTCAATCGTAGGTACATTCGACCACAACAGTAGATTCCGGCCGACAATAGAGACGCGTAATTTGGTCATTCCTAAACGTTCAACGATTCGCTCTGGAAGGTTGTAACCAATATTGATCTCTCTTAACTTGAAGTAGGTAGCGTCATAGGTTGCCGCTTCGATATTATCGCGATTAAAGCCATTTCCATAATAGTTGTAGAAATAACCTGTGTATCCAGCTCCCCCCGGTTCAACTGCTACGTCATTCTCGACGAGATCGCCGTTCTCATTTCGTTTCCAGCCATATCCAACGACACCGCCTTCTTGCTGGAGTGTATATTCGGGGTCGCCGGCATCATTATAACTGACAGAGTAAACGGTGCGGTTGTCGAGCGTATTGAATACCACAGGATTTCCGTTATCGTCTAGTCTCTTCAAATTAGGTTCATCTTCATTTGTGATCGTTCCGCCGGTATTATACAAAGCATGCGAACGCGAGTAAATGTTACCGCCAATTTGTCCATCGATCAGGAATCCAAAACTGAAATTTTTATAGCGGAAGGTGTTGTAGACACCCAATCGCAAGTCCGGCTGATACGAGCCGGCAGAAACTTTCTCCGTCGTATGCAATGGCAATCCATCTTCGTGGATGATACGGCCATCGGGTCCGCGCTGGAAGCCCAATCCGTAGAGTTGACCTAACAATTCTCCTTCCTCAGCTACAAATTCTAAACCTTGTCCGCCTTCGTCACCGGGGAACATATTGGCTACAATGGAATATCGTCCACCGGAAATCTCATCGGGTAGGGACTCTACAATGGCACGGTTATGACCGGCATTAAGGGTGATATCCCAGGAGAAATCTCCTCGCTCAATAGCGCGGGCATTGATCATAAGCTCTACCCCTCGGTTTCGGATTTCACCACCATTGGTGAGGCGAAAATCATATCCACTGGAGTTGGCGACGGGGAGATTGATAATTTGATTAAAACTCAACATGTCATAGTATGTCGCATCTATGCGCAAGCGATTATTAAACAACCGCAAATCAGACCCCAACTCAAATGCTTGCGTGCGCTCATTGGTTAGATTCTGGTCAGCTATGGTTCGGTTGGTAGAAAAGATCGGTGCACCCCCAAAATTGGGCTGAGGTGTAAACGTTCGGTTAAAAGCGTATGGCGGAGCGCCGTTTCCTACCTCAGCATATCCACCTCTCAGCTTCCAAAAACTCACTACGGAATTTGTCGGAATATTGAGCGCTTCACTTAAAATAATACTCGTCGAGACAGCCGGGTACCCAAAACTGTACTCTGAATTCTCAATACCGACTACCGGATTGACTAAGGAACTATTCCAATCGTTTCGGAAAGAGGCATCCAGATAGACCCAATCCCTGAAGGAGACGGTGGCTAATCCAAATAAGCTATTAATCCCAAACTGGGTTTTTTGCGATTCAACTAAAACTCCAGACCTTGAATTGGTCAGTGTGTAGACACTTTCTGAGGTTCCAAAAAATTGCAACTGGGGGTTGTTCGCGACCAAAAAGTTAGCCTGCTGCTGCATAATATTTCCACCCACTTTCACATCAAAGGCAAAATCACTGTCGTTGGTTCGTGTGCTGCTATATCCCAACAAAAGCTCTGCATTCGTCTCTGAAAAAGAGATCTCATCCTCTCGGTAACTTCCTAACAAGACGGAGCGGGTAGAAGGCGCACGACGATATTGTCGCTGTTCTTCGTTAATGTCAGCTCCATAACGAAAACGAGCAAAAAAGTTATCATTGAAGTCGTACAAGACCTGCACGTTTCCAATCATACGAGTGTTCTGGAATGAATTGGTGTTCTCATTGGCCACAAACCAGGGGTTATTTACCCACAGTCCTTCCACATACCGCTGTTGCCGACCTTCCATACCCGGCTCCCAGTAGTCGCGCAAGTCGTCGATTTCAACCTGACGGGGGTACCAGATCCAACCGTACATTACGGAAGAAGACTCATCATAACCTGCATTGGGGATATTATCTGACCCGGAGCTGATAAACATTCCGTTGGCGCGGATTTTCAGTTTATCATCAAATAGTGTGCGTCCAACACTCGTCTGGAAGGTGTTTCGACGCAGATTCGTGTTTGGAATGATTCCCTGATTGGACATATTCGTGTAAGAAAAACGGAAATCGCCATCTTCCGTACTATTATTAATCGCAATGTTATTTATACCCGTCACTCCTGTTTGGTAAAAATTGCGAATATTATCTTCGGCAGGGGTAAAGGGTACCGGTTCTCCATCGGAGTTAAATTGTTTGATCAACTGGCCATTCATCTCTGGACCCCAGTTTTCTCCATACGCCTCGTAATACTCCTTATCCCCTATATAATTCGTTCCATCCAGATAGCTGTATTTACCACCACCACCAAAACCATAGGTGTTCTGATAGTTGGGATACTTCAAAACCGATT
>CAZVFU010000080.1:0-9634 GCA_964626595.1 uncultured Saprospiraceae bacterium | reverse complement strand
CTTCATTTAAAAATTGATCTAACTCTTTTTATTTAACGACGAGCTTTTTGCGCTCTACATACCCCTCATGGGTAATTGTCACAATATACATTCCGGCAGAGAAATCCACTAATTTCAATCGCTGTCGAGAGCTCATTGCTTCCTCTAAAAAGTACATTTCTTTTCCATTCATATCGTAAATGGAAATTTGAGCACCAACCGGCAATCCATGCAAATTGACCCGATCCAGGGTTGGATTGGGGAACATACGAATGGACTGCAACTGAGTTTCAAGCAGTGAAGAGGAAATGATTTCCACCTCGAGGGAAGTGGTGTCCACTCCACAACTGTTCGACCAGATGAAAAGGACCTCATACAACCCACTTTCAGCATATGTGTGCGTAGGATTCTCTTCCATACTTTCGTTTCCATCGCCAAATTCCCAGCGAAAATCTACATTGAGCGCATCCCCGATCTCAGAGGTGAAATCAAAAGTGAATTCATCTACTTCTTCTGAGTTAATGACCGCATCTGGCAAGACATTCACGCGCACGAATTGCTGGCGCGTAAACTGGTTAGTGCCGGCGGCATTTTCTACGATGAGAGTTACATCATACATTCCAGGCTCTGCGTAGGTTACGATGGGATTCTCCTCAGTGGAAGTAGCCGGATTCCCTCCGTCGAAAATCCACTCTATCGACCCAATCACGCCATCAGAAGTGTTCTCGAATTGGATTTCAAAAGGGCTGCAACCTTCGGAACTCCCTTCTACCGTAAAATTGGCTGTGGGTACACCACCTACTCCAATTTCACGCTCCAAAGTCACGGTGTCGCACTCATTCATTGCGGTGAGGGATACCAGATACAAGCCGGGATCCGAATAAGTATGATTGGGATTTTCATCTGTAGAGCTATTGCCATCGCCAAAAGTCCAGATAAATGCATTCGCGTCACTGCTGGAATTGGCGAAAGCAACCTGCAGACTATCCACAAGCTGATCGAACCCGATCTGTACATCTGGATTGACTATGACAGCATTTGCCATTTCCATCGTATCAAAACCGGCCATAGACTCCACAATAAGCGTAACGGAAAATATTCCTGACTCTTCGTAGGTGATAGTTGGGTTTTCATCATTCGAGCTACCTGGAGTACCTCCCTCAAAAATCCACTCTCGGCTTATTGTGTTTTCAGACGAATTATCTTCGAAGGAAACTTCCAGAGGAATACACCCCTCAGCTTCTCCTGCGATTGAAAAATCAGCAGAAGGTAAAGTAGCCACGGTAAGCTCCTGCTCGAGACTCACGGTATCGCACTCATTCCATACTGTCAAGTTCGCCGTATATTGACCGTCAGCAGAATAGGTATGTACTGGGTTTTCCTCACTACTTTCACTTCCATCACCAAATTCCCATAAAAGACCGTCATAATTTGTGCTAAGATTGGTAAATGAGACCTCTCGATCATTTGAACTCAAGTCGAATCCGATTTCCGGACCCTCATTTACTTCAATGGCATCTGTCAAGGTCAATGTATCTGATTCGCCATCCATAGTTACAATAAGCGTGACGGAATAACTCCCAGCCTCCGAATACGTTACCGTCGGATTCGCTTCCGTTGAACTTCCGGGTTGCCCGCCCTCAAAGGTCCAGGCAAAGGATTCCGCATCGGAAGGAAGCCCTTCAAAATTCATACTGAATGGGGAACAACCCACGGCGGAGCCACTCCAGGAGATATCAGCCTGGACGCCATCATCAACTGTAATCTCCTGAATTAAAGTGTCAGAACCACAATCTGTACTGGTGGCAACGAGCATAACCTCATAGGTGCCTGGGGTCATATATTCGTGTTCGGGGTTTTCCTGAGAAGAACTCTCGCCATCTCCAAACGTCCAAAAGAGAGCGTCATAATGGGATGCCAGTTCATTGAACTGAACAATTAAGTTATTTGTCGTGAAATCAAAGTCGGCTACCGGATTCGGTAAAACCTCAATGTAATCGGTTCTAATGAGCGTATCTGAGCCGAAATTATTCACTACAATCAGGCTGACGTCATATAAACCGGGCTCATCATAGGTGATTTCAGGAAACTCTTCGGAGCTGGTCCCCGGAGTTCCGCCTTCAAAGGTCCAATTAAAGCCATCTGCATTATTAGATGCTCCGGGATCAAATGCGACCTCTTCACCAGCACAAAGCTGGTTTGGACTCCCTTCAAATTCAGCAATGGGTGACGCATCTATGATCACAGTCTTTTGAATTTCTTCTGATCCACACTGATTGGTCGCTGTGAGTACGACATTATACTCCCCATCAAACGCATAGATATGCGTGGGATTTTCTTCCGCACTAAAAGATCCGTCATCAAAATCCCAGTCAAAGGCCAGTGCATTTGGTGTAGTATTTAAAAACGCGACTTCCCGGCCAAATACAGAAAATTCAAAATCAGCTTCTGGAATATCTTCAACGATAATGTAGCCGCTTTTGAAAGCCACATCTTGACCGGCGGCATTGGTAACTGTTAATTCTACATCGTATACGCCGCGCTCGGTATAAAACACTTCAGGATTGGCTTCAGTGGAGCTGTTTGGGCTTCCTCCGGGGAAAGACCAGTTGTATTGATCTACTACTCCGTTTGTCAAATCTTCAAACTGAACCGCAAAGCTTGCGCAACCTTCCGTTACATCTGACGTAAAGTCCGCCTCTGGAGGGAATATTTCATAACAGTCTGTCGTCAGCCAAATGCGATCGACATACAAATTATTCCCGCCCAGAGATTTGTTTCGAATTCGCACTTGAACATCTGACTCTTCCACAAAACCGGAGAGCGGGATTTCAAGACAGTTATTACCAATACCAGAAAGGCACCATTGGGCAGGCTCAGAAGGAACTAAGGGATTGCCGGAATTAAAGGTGGTCGCATAATCTCCACTTCCGGTCTCGAAAAACCCAGCCACACGGCTGAAAGTAGCTCCACCATCGGTACTGACTGAGATAATCAAGGAGTCACTCACTCCATTTTTCCGACTGTAAGCATAATCCATGCGCAAGGTGGCTTGATCATAGCCCTCCAGACTGAAAATGGGTGATAACAAATCTTCGTTATTCACCGGACCACTATTGAAATTATTTACCCAAGCTGCTTCGGATCCGTAGGTACTCCCATCGGTTCCCGAAGTGAGATCCCAGCCGTTATTTGTTTCATTTTCAACGATCCAATTTCCAAACCCACCTTCAAAATCCTGATACCATAAAACGGTTTCTCCATTCGGTCCGACATTAATAACTGCATTTTGAGTCTGAGTATCCTCATCTCCATCTGGAGAGATGACCGTAAGTGTTGCGCTATAAGTTCCGGGGCTGCTATAATTCACTACCGGAAATTCCTCAGTACTTGAGCTGGGGTTTCCACCAGGAAATGACCACTCGTGGTCTTCTACCGGACCGCTGGCCAGACTGTAAAAATAGACATCCGTTCCCTCACAAATATCTGTATTGACAATACCGAAGTCAGCCACTGGCTCTAATTCGCATTCAGACAGGCAGGATCTCGGGAGATAGCTATTCATCTGATTGTTAGACTGGTTCGACCAATCATTGGTATTGTTTACCGAGGGCGCCATAATAAAACCTGAGCCTCCCCCATCGTGCGTGAGGGAAAAATTGTGACCCAACTCATGTGCCGATAAGACACGAATTAAATTACTATTATTGCTAAAATCTTCGCATATATTATATCGGGAGTTATTACATATCACACCTACCCAGGCTAACCCAATGGTTCCCCCATTAAAGTTGCGATCAGACCACAACTGCCCCACATCATGAGTGGCACTGAATCCCGTTGGAGCCCAATTTGTAAAGGAGTTCAAGAGATCGCCTGGATCTGTGGATGAAGTCCAGGGGTCACAGGTCGAACAATCGGAAATAAATTGCTCCACAATCACGTAAAGCAAATCATATTCGAATTCGTCTAAATAGTTTGTTTGTACATCATTCATCACCCCGATGTTGCGGTTTTCCACATCTTGAACACTTCCGTACTTTTGGAACATCAGGTAGTCAGCTGCTAACCCGATTTCCACCTCTAAACAGGGATTATTCTCCATTCCGGAAGGTCCATCCGGATTACGCTTTTCTGCGTGGATATGGTGCTCGGCTGTGACCCCACAACTTCCACTGGTGGTATCTAAAACATCCTTGCTATAGTAAATAATATGTTCGCTTTCCAGTGCTTTTTTATCGTGAAAACGAAGAGGCTCAACAAAGATTTGTTCTCCACTTTCATTCTCCCAGCTTCCATATAGGAAATTGGACGCGAGTGTCATAGCTACCCGCTCTCCATTTTGAGTAAATCCATCCGTAGGAATAGCCGTTTCGGTTTTCGCCAGGCCATTTGGCGTGCGAACAGAATAATGATCCGCAATCAAATTGTTCTGGTTGAGATCTAAAACGTGGTCGGTTTGGTCAAAGGGTAGAGTCAGTTGAGTAAAGCCATTTTGCCTCAAATTCGACAACTGGGTATTTAGATCAAGCTGAATAAGCTCGTAATCGCTAAAGGTCTCATCTAATTGTGGACTTGGACTCTGACGAACTTTCTGGATCTGATCTACTTCCAGAGAAGACTGCGAAAAGCCCAGAGTAGGTGAACCGATGAATAAAATTACGAGAAAATAGAAAAAGGGATGTAGTGTTCTTTCCATGGGTTTTGATATTGTGTGTTGGGTGTAAAACGAAAACTGATATCATTTCGTTTAAACTACAATAACGGAACTTTTATTTTAATTTCAAAGCAATGCGTATCTTTGCAGCATAAAATATCATATGAAAATACTACAGACGACTTTCTGCGCTATTTTACTTCTATTTTTTCTAAGTTTTTCTGCCGACGCCCAGCGGTCGCGCGTGAATAAAAAGAAAAACACTGTGGAGCGAAATGTAGAAGATCGCAGATCGGACCGGCAACCGGATCAAAAACTGATAGATAAACTATGGTTTGGAGGCTCAGTGAATCTGTTTTGGGTGAATCAAAGAAGTTTTTCTCAGTTTTTAGTCGGAATCGCCCCGATGGTAGGATATAAAGTGACAGATAAACTCAGTTTTGGTCCGCGCGTTGAAATTCAATACACCTCTTATAAAATACAAACGAACTCCGGGAGTCAAACCCTCAATAATCTCAATTTTGGTGGGTTTGGTTTTGGTCGCTACAAATTATTTCGCCAGTTCTTTATCCATGTGGAAACTGGGTTTACCACCGAACCGTATTTAACGCTTAACTCCGTAGGAGATCCTGAATTTATCAGGGAGTTACGACAGCCCGTGCTGGCTGGCCTGGGTTATTCAGAAGGAGGAGGAGAAATTTATCTTCTCTATGACTTTAATGACCCGGATTCAAACACGCGCTTCCCATTCCAGTACCGCTTTGGGTTTAATTATAACTTCTAAAGCTAAATTCATACTTATACCATTATATAATGGATTTGGCTTATTCAATCCCATTAACTACATTTGCCCTATCTCACAGGGGTGCCTAAAACGGCTGAGATCATACCCGTTGAACCTGAATCAGGATAATGCCTGCGCAGGAACGTGAATTTTTGAATCTTTCAAAAACTTACCTCTGGTTTTTGTTCTAATTGAAATGGAACATGAACTGTCGAACAACCTTTTTCTTTTCCTTTATTTTCTTTTTGCTTTTCCAAAACTTGCAGGCGCAATTTTCAATCACAGGCCTCGTCCAGGACAGTAATGGACAACGCTTGCCTGGGGCCAATATTGAGATTCCTGCCATAGAAAGAGGGGTTTACACCGACGAACAGGGGACCTTTTCCATTGAAGGCCTGTCGGCAGGTAGCTATCAATTAATAGTAAGCTATTTGGGCTACAGTCCGGTCCAAAAAAAAGTAACTATCGGAAATGACGTCTTTTCCGGAGGCTTGGTGATCACTTTAAAAAATCGTCCCACGACCACCGACGTAGCTATCATCAGAGGTGTTCGTGCACCTGAAAACGCGCCCGTATCACAGGTCACTCGATCTAAAGCAGAAATTGAAGCAGTCTATACAGGGCAGGATGGTGCTTTTCTATTGGAAGAGCTATCGCCCTCACTGGTCAGTTACTCCGAATCCGGTACCCAACTCTCCAATTATGGCCAACTGCGCCTTCGGGGCATCGATCAAACCCGTATCAATATGACCTTGAATGGCGTCCCCCTCAATGATATGATCGATCAAGGCGTATTTTTTAGCAACTTTACCGATTTTGGCAATAGCATCGAATCCGTCCAGATCCAAAGGGGAGTGGGCACGTCCTCAAATGGTGTTTCCAGCTATGCCGGATCCGTAAACTTTGAATCCATCGATATTTGGTCGGCTGAGTCGGGAGCTCAACTCCAACTCACAGGGGGATCTTTCCAAACCCTGCGGGCTTCAGCTGAAGTCCAAACCGGAAAATTGGACAACAATACGGCTTTCTACACGCGATTTACACAAACGGAAGCTGATGGATATCGCTACAATAGTGGGACTTCCTCCTACTCTATGTTTTTCTCCGGTGGCTGGCAAGGAAAAAAGCATCAGTTCAATTTTACGGGATTTACAGGACGTTCAAAAAATCAATTGGCCTATCTGCCGGTAGCGCTTTCTGACATAAAAAATGACCCGAGAACCAATTACGTATCGCCCAACGACCGTGATGATTTTGGACAATGGATGGCTCAATTACATCATCAGTATCGGCTTTCTCCGCACATTAGATGGTCCAACACACTGTACTATTCGGGAGCGGGCGGCCAATTTCCAGCAGGATTTGCCAATGAAGACGGGGAATTTGCCCAAATCGACTACCCTCTTTTTAACGACCATATCGGATATTTGAGCCATTTGGATGGACGTTCTGCAAAATATGACCTCCAATGGAATGCAGGAATACATCTCTACACCTTCCGACGGACCAATGAAGAGGCTATTGTTCCTGATTTCACCAATCCCTATTATAAAGACCGCTCCCAAAAAGATGAACTCTCCGGTTTTTTGAAACTCGAAAAGAAAATAAGGGCCTGGCGAATCTTTGCGGATGCTCAATTCCGATACGTTCAGCTCAGTATGGATGCTGATGAATCGTTTTTGGGAATACCCGCGCCTATAGCGGATCGAAACTGGCTATTTATCAATCCTAAATTGGGTGTTTCCTATCAACTGAGTCCACATTCTCAAGCGTATGCCAGTTTTGGTCGCACCGGAAGAGAACCCACCCGATTTGACATTCTGGGATCGACACAAATCAATTCTTCCAATATAGATCTCGTCCAAAACACGGAAAGTGTGTCCGCAGAGTACGTAAATAATCTTGAGCTGGGCTACCGATTACGCACGAAATCCCTGCAGATTCAGGCCAATGCGTTTCTCATGCAATTTGAAAATGAAATCGCGCCAATCGGAGCCTTTATTCCGGAAGGATTTGTCCAAATCTATGAAAATCAAGAATCCAGCAGAAGATACGGACTGGAATTGGATTATCAGTGGAGTCTTACAGATCAATGGCAGTTGACCGGCCAGGCCAGTTGGTTGCAAGCAGAAATCAGTCAATATTACGACCGAAATCTGGACCAAACCTTTGAGAATGTGACGCCCATTTTGAGCCCGGAATGGAACTTATCTCAGGGAATACAATATAAGATGACAAACGGACTTATTCTGGGAGCGCGCCTGCGCTATTTGAGTGATCAGTTTATGGAACTCACGAACAATGATGACCTCATCGTTCCTTCATCGTTCGTCGTAGATACCTATTTGAGACTTCAGGCTACAGAGAGCATTCACTTTCAGTTCCAATTTAACAATATTTTTGATGAATTATACTATACCTATGGCGCACCCATCACGGCCACAAATGGTCAAACTCAAGCCGGGTATTTCGTTCAACCTCCCAGACATATTTACGCCACTTTGACTTTCAAATTTTAATCTGTAGCAAAATGAGACATACATTCTGGATTTTCCCTTTTTTCTTCATCCTCTTGACATCCTGCGAACAGCCCAAAAAATCGGAAGAACAGGCAATTTCTGTACCCCTAAGCGATACCCTTCGCCTGGCACTGGACTGGAGCCCGAATATTTTGCACGCCGGCATTTTTCTCGCCGAGGCGCGATCTGAATTCCAAAAAGAAGGACTCTACATCGAATGGATGAGCACAGAAGTGGATAATTACAAAAAAAAGCCAATCCTGCGCCTATTAGACGGTGAGGTCGACCTCTGTATTGGGCCTTCCGAACATTTGTTTTATTATGCCATGGACTCTATGCAACGGAAACCCAAAGCTGAGGCCGTGGCCTCGCTCCTATCGCAGCCTCAAAGCGCTTTTGCTGTAAAGGCCAATACGAATGTATTTAGCCCCTCCGATTGGTCTTTGCTGGACTATATTGGGTACGATACCCCGCTGGAAGAAGCAATCATTCAAACAATGATCCAAAATTCCGGTGGGCAAAAACCACCTGATATCGTTCAACCCGGAAGACTTCAGGTCTGGGATGCTTTTCTAAGTCGCCCTGAAGCTTTAGTCTGGATTTTCACGCACTGGGAAGGCCAAATGAGCCCGGAAGAATTGCGTTATTTCTACCCCAACGAATGGGGAGTTCCCTACGGCTATTCATCCGTGCTGATGGCAAGAAAAAACCGAACGGACAAAGAAAACAGAAACATTCGTAAGTTTCTCAAGCTTATCAAAACCCACTATCAGCTCCTGGCGACTGCCGACCCGAAAACTAAAAAGAAAATCGTCGATGAGTTAGTAAGTTTCATTTCGCACCCCAATTATTCATCGACAGACTTAATTTTAAGCGCTTTAGATGATATCCAGGATGCTTTCTATGCAAATCAAGGTAGTCAATGGGGGCGCATGAAGCCGAATCGGTGGGGAGATTACATTAATTGGATCAGGACCAACCAACTCATAGACTCCAGTCATTTATCCGTCGATCCCCTGGCTTGGTATACCCACGAACTCCTTGAAGGTAGGAGTGATTCGAAGTAACTACCCGCTTCACAGCTACCCCTCAGTTTAAGCTCTCCAGCGTTTGAATAGCCGACTGAGTTCGTTCGGAGCCCCGACCAGATATGATCGTGTAGGGAAGGTTAGATTGTGATAAAAATTCCTGATACTTTTCAAAGAGCACATCCCGATCATTCGGGTTCTCACGCAAAGGGTCGTCAGTCCAGGGCAGGTCAGGACTGCACAGTAAATAGTGATCTATATGATGTCGGGCGCTCATTTCTGCAAAAAAAGACGGCGGTACACCAAACCGATATTTATACCAGATCTGCAAAACAACCACCCAGGTATCTATAAAAAGCCATGAGGCATCCGGGAATTGACTTTCTCGGTCAAATATCCCTTCCTCCTGACCCCGCGCGATAGCCAAAAGGTCACTGGCTTCATAGGGCCGGGGCAAAGTCGTAAGATACGTCCGAGCATATTCAGGCACCCAGGGCATGTGATAGTAGTCAGCAAGAGCTTGAGACAACTCACTTTTTCCGCTGCACTCCGGTCCCGTAATTACAATTTTCTTCATTTCCCAAAGATATAAAAGCGTATCCATCCCTTTTTCCGAATGTGCTTTTTTTCTTTTTTGCCGCATCCCCCGAGGCTCCGCCTGCCGGCG
>CAZVFU010000079.1:0-9736 GCA_964626595.1 uncultured Saprospiraceae bacterium | reverse complement strand
GATACATCCAACATCTCTGCTGATTCGGGAACTTGCAACTCGAAAAACCCATCAAAGTCGGTGATGGTACCGTAGCCATCCTCACCGACGACTGTAACGTTAGCCCCAATCAGGGGCTCCCCGTCGACATTTGTTACGGTTCCTGATACTGTACGTTGCCCATACAGCACCACCGAAACGCTCATCGCGAGAAAAAGAAGTAATACATTCTTCATACTGTTTTATTTTGTTGAATTGTTGATTAACGAAATCCATTAAAACTTCGCTATTTTTCACAATTATAAAGAATTTAACATAAATTTAATGAGGTTCAGCTATTTATTTTCACCCTGACGCCGAACTCAGATCCATAGTACACTGTATTTCAGTTTTTTATGAAATGCAAAAAAAATTAAATTTTAATCTAAGAAATATCTTTTAACGCTTTCTTAACAAAAAAATCATTTTGAAACTGAGTTGACACAAAACAATCGATAAGCTATATAGGTAATCCTTTATCGTTTTTAAAATTTAATTTGGTTTCAACATAAGGAAAGCTAGGTGTTTTTTTAGGGTCAAAACACGAATTGGAAGAGAAACTTGTTTTATACAAGGGTTTACGTCATCTACGATATCGAGCGTTGGTAGAATTCAACACTTTTTTTTCTTTATTTAAATTGTTTGCCTGGATACTATGTTCCTATTTAGATATGAATACTTTCAACTTTCCCATCTTATCCCTTATTGACCGCTGTCCTTCCCTACAAATTCTCAGCTGGGTAGAGCGGTTCGTTACCTCCCCGCTCCCGCGCAGCCCCGAAGAGCGGGTTTCCCGGACAGGATTTTACCACCCTCATACAAGAAGGCTGCCTGATACCTTCAGGTTTTGATTGGAAGCTTTCAGATAACTTTTGGTTAATCCTCCTTTCACGAGCTTAACCTGGCGCAATAACCCGGAAAATACATGCATTGTCCGCCCTTCGGGCTGAAGCTTTCTCTCTGTTTTATTTGACTACAATTACACTCAAAAGTGAGAGTCAGGGCATTTCATCCACCTTGAGTATTTTGAATAATCGCTCAAGCTAAAGGGTGGGCTCTATGGTAAGTAATTGACTTATAGCCAATTACAACTTCAAGTCCCATCTGTCATTTTGAGCATATGAATAAGGCGGGCTAAATCAAAACTGTTATTATTATGCTACCCGGATTCTTGCGTGAGGGGTATGGAGGGCGCCGCCGAAGCGGCGGTGCGAAGGCCGCTGCAATGATTTTGCTGCGGCCGAAGTACGGCACCCCGGAGGGGCCCGACCCTCGAGGTGTCCGCCTGCTGGCGGACCCTCGAGGGGCACGCCCAAATAATTAAAATCTGAAAAAGATTATTCCCGGAGACGGTGCAGGTACATTTTAATTACATTCTCGAGTCCCAAATACAGGGCATCTACGATGAGAGCATGACCGATAGAGACCTCAGCTAGATGGGGATGCAGGGCTTCTTTGAATGGACGTAAATTATCCAAATTTAAATCGTGACCGGCATTGATGGCTAGACCGCAATCGTGAGCAACTTCTGCGGCTCGGGCATAGGAGTCAAGTTGTTCGGCAAAATCTCCCTGAGCAAATGCATGTGCATAGGGCCCCGTATACAATTCGATGCGGTCGGTCCCTGTTTCAGCGGCAGCTTTGATCCGGTCGGGATCGGGGTCTATAAATAGTGAGGTCCGAATTCCGGCGGACTGAAATCGACTAACCTCTTGCTTAAGAAATGTCATATGGGCGCTCGCATCCCAACCATGATCTGAGGTTATGGCGTCAGGGTCATCGGGGACTAAGGTGACTTGATGGGGATGAACGGACATGATATGCTGAGTCAATTCGGGTCGGGGATTACCCTCAATATTGAACTCTGTCGTAACGAGATCCTTTAGGGCTTGGAGGTCATTGTATCGAATGTGCCTCTGGTCCGGACGCGGGTGAACGGTAATCCCCTGGGCGCCAAACTCTTCGCAATCCCGCGCGACGTCCAAAATATTCGGAAAATTACTGCCGCGGGCATTTCGAATCAACGCGACCTTATTGATATTAACGCTCAATCGAGTCATAATGTATTTTTACCTTTAGGGAATAATATCAAAGATAATATAATGCGCGGATTGCAACCGGGGTTTCGCCTGCTCTCTCTTTTGCTCGCACTTTTTGCGGGTCAGGTACTCGTACTGATCGCATCCATGGTGGTTTTCAGTGCATTGGGCAATGCAGAAGAGAGTTGGTCTTCCCTGTCAGCGAATGCCATGCGTGGGGTTATTTTCATGAGTCAGTTATTTGGGTTTTTGGTTCCCGGGCTCTTTCTGAGCCGATTGTGGGGAGTGAAATGGGGCCAACTTTTTGGGCGTAGCGATCGCTCGTGGGTTCCCTCAGCGGTACTCCTCTCCTACTTTGTTTCTCTACCCGTATTTTCATGGGCATACATGTACAACATGAGTTTGGCAGTGCCGGAATGGTGGCCTTTTGCAGTGGAGGCAGTACCTGAAGAGTTTATGGAGTTGCTAGGTCAAGAGGGCATCTGGGCGCTTTTGGCAAATTTAATAACCATAGGATTGTTGCCCGCCGTAGCTGAAGAGTTGGTTTTTCGAGGTCTATTGCAGCCTTCGATTCAGGATGGAATGCGACATAAAATAGGTGGCATTGTAGTTACAGCACTAATATTTTCATTTATCCACCTGGACTTTCAGGGCTTGCTGCCGCGGTCAATATTGGGATTGGTGCTGGGATTTTCGTATTATTATTCCCGATCGTTGATTTGGCCGATTCTCATTCATTTTATACACAATGGCGGACAGGTACTGTTGAGCTATCTGTATACTGATTTCATAGAAGTCGATAGTGAGGGTGTGGATGTATCCTGGGGGATTTGGCCCATCCTGTCCGGACTGACTGTGGTGACGATATTTGTTTATTTGAATACCAAAACGAAGCGATGAAGCAAATGAAGGGAATCCGGCTGCGCATATGGGGGGCGCTCGCATATGGCGCAATCATGATTTTGGGATTGGGGTGGAATATCTGGAGCTTTCAGGTCGTGATGTTGACTTTTTTCTTTATAAGTATCTATGAGTTCCGGAATCTCGAGAAATTGGGGACCGGCGTCTACTATAAATACGGTGTATATGTGCTGGCATCTTTGTCTGTTTCTGGGTTTTTCTTTTTTTCCGCGGCGAGCCTGTCATTCTCTTTACTGGTGAAAATTGCACTTATATTGGGGGTAACACACCATATATATGCCTTCGCGACACTATGGTTTGGCAAGGAGGAGTGGTATTTTTCCTGGCCGAGTTGGTTTCGTGCTGCCATGTACATTGGACTATCATTTGGGGCCCTTTTTACCTATTCAGTAGGTTTAATGGTTTATGAGCCCGGGCTAATATTATTTGTTTTATTTGCGATTTGGGCCGCGGATATTGGAGCTTATTTTGTGGGGTCCCAGCTAGGGCGAACGCCTTTGCATAAAAGATTATCACCCAAGAAGACTGTAGAGGGTTTGATCGGTGGGATTCTGAGCAGTATGATCATTGTGGTGGCCTACTCCTTCTTTCGGGATATGAGCGTTCTTCGCATCTTATCGTTTGGCCTCGTCATTCCCATTTCGGGCACGATGGGTGATTTGTTAGTCTCAGCCTACAAAAGGCGGGCTCTTGTAAAAGATAGTGGGAAGATCATTCCGGGGCACGGAGGCATTCTGGACCGAATTGATGCCTATTTATATTGTCAGCCATTTGTAGCATATTTGCTATTCTAAAAAAACACCCCGTATGATTCATAAAGAAGGGAAAAAAATCGTTTCCTATGTGTTGGCTTTCTGCATTATCGTTGGCGGAACGGCGTTTCGATATTCAGAAATAGCCTGGATACCGATTTGGATTTTGCTGATTGTGCTATTTTTCTTTGTCGCCTATTTCTTTCGTGTACCTAAACGAAGTTTTTCAGCGGATCCTAACAAGGTGATTGCGCCCGCAGACGGAAAAGTGGTCGCTATTGAAACGGTCACGGAAAATGATTTTTTGGGAAGAGACGCCCGTCTGGTTTCCATTTTTATGTCCCCACTCAACGTGCATATCAACTGGAATCCGATTTCGGGTCAGGTGATCGAAGCTAGATATCAACCGGGAAAATATTTGGTGGCCTGGCATCCGAAATCCAGCACTGAAAATGAGCGCATGAGCAGCTTGATCAGAGGAGAAAAAGCGACTTTATTAGTTGTTCAAATTGCAGGCGCTATGGCTCGCCGCATCATAAATTACCATAAAAAGGATCTGCAAGTAAAGCAAGGAAAAGAGCTTGGCTTTATTCGCTTTGGTTCGCGGGTAGACCTGTACTTGCCTTTAGATGCCGAGGTTCAGGTAAAAATAGGAGAAAAGGTTCAGGGATTGACGACTTGTATTGCTAAATTGAATTAGAAATTGAGAATTGAAGATCTAAAGATCTGAATAAACTTAGCACTAAATAGGGATAAATCCAAAGCTACCCTACAACAGTTCTTGCTTCTGATGTTTTATAGCTCGTGGAGAGATCGTATACCGATGCCACTCCTTTTTCACATTCAGAATAACAAAAAGGGAGATACTACACTTTCCCCTCTCCCTTACTTGAGATTCCATCTACATTTCCAAAACGGTCCCTATCCGGTAAAAGATAGATATTTCTATCCTTCGGATTCCTTTTCCTCACCTTCTGACGCTTCCGTTGTTGGTTGCGGCCGCATTTGGGGGAAAAACAGTACCTCTTGAATGGTTGTTTGACCCGTAATGAGCATGGTCAGCCGATCAATCCCGATACCCAGTCCACTCGTGGGAGGCATGCCGAATTCCAATGCCTTTAGAAAATCTTCGTCAAGTACCATAGCTTCCTCGTCACCCGCTTGAGCCAGGGCTAACTGTTGTTCAAAGCGTTCGCGCTGATCTATAGGATCGTTCAGTTCGGTATAGGCATTTGCGATTTCTTTCCCATTTACAAAGAGCTCAAAGCGCTCCACCAATCCCTCTTTGGAGCGGTGCTTTTTCGCGAGCGGGGTCATCTCCAGAGGATAATCGGTAATAAAGGTAGGTTGTATGAGTTTGGGTTCAACGATTTCGCCAAAAACTTCATCTATAAGTTTTCCTTTCCCCATGCTTGCATCTACTTCAATATGTAATTCCTTGGCATAAGACCTCCATCCGTCTATATCCAATTCTTGAACCGACTTTCCGCCATACTGTTCAATAGCCTCCAGAAGAGGAATACGAGGATAGGGGCCTTTAAAGTCAATCTGTTGATCTGCCGTCGCAATCTGAGTTTTGCCTTTGACTTCGAGCACAGTCTTTTCGAGCATATCTTCGACCATATCCATCATCCAATGGTAGTCTTTATAAGCGACATACATTTCCATTGAGGTAAACTCGGGATTGTGAGTGCGGTCCATACCTTCATTGCGAAACATTTTTCCAAACTCATATACTCCATCGAAACCGCCGACGATGAGTCGCTTGAGATACAACTCATTTGCAATCCGAAGGTATAGGGGTATATCGAGCGTATTGTGATGCGTCTTGAATGGCCTTGCGGCAGCTCCTCCGTGAATAGGCTGCAAAATGGGCGTTTCTACTTCCAACCAGTCCTGTGCATTAAAATACTTCCGCATGCTATTAATCAAGGCGGCTCGGTCTTCAAATACTTTCCTTCTCTCTGTATTTACAGTCAGGTCCACATACCGCATACGATGTCGTTGCTCCGGATCTGTGAAGGCATCGTATGTATTACCCTCAGCATCCGTTTTTACAATAGGCAATGGACGAAGAGACTTTGCAAGGACCGTCAATTCTTCCACGTGGAGGGTTGTTTCACCTGTTCGGGTAGAAAAAACCCGGCCTTTTACACCAATAATGTCCCCTATATCGAGCAACTTCTTAAATACCTTATTATAAAGATCCTTATTCTCTCCGGGACAAATTTCATCGCGATTCAAATACAACTGGATTCGTCCGGAGCTATCTTGCAATTCTGCAAAGGACGCCTTTCCCATAATGCGTCTCGACATCAATCGTCCAGCAAGTACAAGACCTTCTTTCTCTTCCTCACTCTCCTCAAAATCGGCCTTCACCTCGCTAGCATGTGCATTCACATCAAATTTTTCCGGTGGGTAGGGGTTAAAACCTAGATCTCGAATGGCTTGTAAAGCTTCCCGTCGAACCTGTTCTTGTTCTGAAAGTTGCATCATGGATAGTTTTTTCTGTTGCTCCGCTGAAAATAATACGCAAATATAGAGAGTATTTAACAGCTTGAAACAAAAACAAGGTAAAATAGAAAGAGTTCTGCCTGCTGGATCAGGCAGCTAACTGACCTTCTAGAATGTCTATATTTAACACAGGCTTGATCATTACAGAATCGCTAAAAAAGATATAAGACTGTATATTTGCCCTCCGATAAGTCAGGTAAACTATGAATCCACTCTTACGCATCTTCACTTTCCTACTTGCGTTCTCTCTTATGCCTGGGCTATCTGCCCAAAGCCCATACATTAATACGGGACCTTATGTTGGGGAAAATGGCGGATTGATGATCAATGAATTCAGTCAGGGTGATGGAGGCGTAAAGGAGTATATTGAATTTGTTGTATTGGGCAGCCCTAATGACCCGACGGCCCCTGTAGATTTAAGCGAGTTTATCTTTGATGATAATAATTTTCCGGGATCCGGAAATGCGACTTCGCAAGGCCATTTTCGATTTGGGGATTGCTACGATGCGGTTTCTCCCGGGAGTATACTTGTTCTGTATAATGCCAGTGATGTAAACGCTTCGCTTCCAGCCCCGGATGCGGAAGATAGCAATGGAGATAATATATATATCATACCTCATAACTCTCCCTGCATGTCCCTCTGTGAAACCAATCCATCTTCTTCTCCACCCACCGAATTCCATTGTCCCTGTAACTCATATGGCACGCCGGACTGGGAGGCCATTGTCATGCGAAATGGGGGGGATATTATACAACTACGAGATGGTTGTGGTGTTTTGCATCATGCTGTTATGTACGGTTCTCAGCTGATAACCACTGAAGTCGACGGCTCACCCGTATATGTCAACACCGGCTTTGGTAGTCAAAGTGGTAGCGTGATTTGGTTTGACCATACTATATCCGACGACTGGTTGAACGCCAATAACTTCTCTACCGGACCTGTAGCTTCAAACGAAACGCCCGGCGCTCCAAATAATGCCTCAAATGACAGTTGGATTCAATCGATTTCCGACGGAAGTTATCCCTATGACGGTGAAATTGCAAGTTGTCGAAAAACCGATGCGGGAAACTTAGAATGGCCGGCCGATGGAGACCCCGGCCCTGGCAACTCCTTGATAATTTGTGAAGGCGGAGATATAGGGGGCTTTTCTCCCGACTGGTCCGGCCCTGGGCAAGAAGAACCCAATTCCGCCTTATTTGATTTCGAATATGGCTATGTCTTGAGTGAAGCTGATCCACCTTATGCCATTCTGGATTATAACTTAAGTGGAGACTTTGATTTTTCAACTCTGCCTCCGGGAAGCTACCGAGTTTGGGGGGTGAGTTTCCTATTCGTCAACGGAGAGGAAGATTTCATGAGTTTTTTGGCGGATGCCTGCATTGCGGATGTGGAAACGATTGAAGATTATGAAGCCTGCGATTATGATTGCGGGATTGACCTCAATGTCACTAATATTTCCACTTATTCTGATGAGATTCTCATTGAGATTATTCCGGCCCCGGATGATCCCACGGATCCCATGATTGGTCCCCTCTGTGAATCGGAAGCAAGTAATTATGATTTGACAGCACTTATAGACATCATCAATAGCGGAAGCGGTCTAAATGTTGTATTTTACAACGGGGAACCTGGAAATGGGGGAATAGAAATCGCTGATCCCACTTCTGCTGACTTAAATGGTGTCGACCTTTGGATAGAATACGGGGATGCACCCTGCACCCTCCTTTTTGACTTAACAGACCCAGCCATCAACTCCGGGCCGATGCTAGACCCCATTGGACCTTTTGCTTTCTGTATTCCTTCCGGAGCTTCAACTATCAGTATTGATTTGACCCAGTACCACGCTGATTTAAATGCGAATCCTGGATTGAGTTTTGAATGGTATGAGGATGCCGGTCTAATGCAGCCCATAGGTTCACCCTCTAATTACACCCTGGATCTTGGCTCCACCACCGTTTACGTTCAGGGAGATGACGGCGGATGTTTATCTAACGTTCAAGCTGTTGCATTCTCTGTATTCAACAGTCCAGATATTACTACCGGACTCGATATAGAAGGCTGTGAGCCTGCTCCTGATAATTTCGATTTGACAGAGCTGGAACCTGACCTTAATCCCAATCCCGCTCTGAGCTTTAATTGGTTCGAAAACCCAGATGGGAGTTCGACCATCATCACGCCTGAGAATTATGCATCCAGTGGGGGAACTATTTACGTGAGTGCAACAGACCCTGTGTCCGGATGCACATCAGACACCGTTGCGGTAGAGTTGATTTTGAATCCAGAGCCCGACTTTGATGTGATTAACGATGTCACCGTTTGCGAAGGACTAGAAGTCGATCTGGACACCGTAGTCGATCCAACGAATCCCGACTTGTCGTACACTTTTCACGATGGATTTCCGCCAAATAGCGGAAACCAAATCATGGGTACGACTTCATTTACTTCAAATACAACGATTTGGGTGGTCGGGACAGATGATGATACGGGCTGCTCCAGCGTGGAAGAGGTAAGTGTAGATGTTATCGATATTCCGCTCACGCCCCCGATCGAAAATTCGGGTCCTTATTGTGAAGGAGAGACCATTGAGCTCGATTATACCTTCCCCATTCCGATACCCGGGCTTCAATTTAATTGGACCGGACCCAATGGATTTTCATCATCCAATGAGGACCCTACGATTCCCAATTCCGTCCCTGCAAATGCAGGCGATTATAATTTAACCGTTTCTTTGCTGGGTTGTAGCTCACAGCCCGCCGTTACCACCGTTGTTGTCACCCCGCTTCCGGTGATAAACCCAGAGACGCCCATTCAAATATGTGAGGGCGAAAGTTTAAGCCTCACAGTTGATGGACCTTCCGGGACCACTTATACCTGGAGTGGCCCTAATGGGTTTTCCAGTACAGAGCAGAACCCCACCGTTACCTCCTCAGCCACTTCGGCAGATGGTGGCGACTATTTTGTTTCGGGTACACTTAATGGATGTAGCGGTCCCGATACGCTGGTGGAAGTGAATGTCGCTCCCGGGCCGGAGCTTGATATGAGCATTACATCTGAACTGGACTGCGCCGGCGATACGGATGGCAGTATTTCTGTGACTGTGACCAGTGGACCTCCTCCCTACGATTATGCCTGGTCAGATCCTGCCTTTAATGGACAAAATGTGATTAACAACTTGCCGGCTGGCACCTATAGCGTCACCGTGACGGACGGCAATGGCTGCACGAATGAAGCTGTGATTGAACTCACCGAACCCGATCCGATCAATCTATTTTGCACAGAAATAAGCGGGGAAAGTTTCCCTGGGGCCGAGGATGGTATTGGAGGCGTAGATATTTCCGGCGGTACGAGCCCTTACGATCTTGTTTATGACAATAATGACGGTACAAACGGAGTCCTAATCGGGATCGGAGCGGGAACTACAGATATTGAAGACCTTCCGGCCGGCACCTATGATGTAACTATTACGGATGCCAATGGCTGCGAAGCAACTT
>CAZVFU010000078.1:0-9816 GCA_964626595.1 uncultured Saprospiraceae bacterium | reverse complement strand
GTTGTTACTTGCAGATACAGTCCGAAAAGCGAACTATGAACAGCCTGGAAAATATCAAAATGGCTATCCGTGCACTGCGTGGCAATATGCTGCGAGCAGGTTTGACCATGCTCATTATCAGCTTTGGTATTCTGGCTTTGGTCGGCATTCTCACCGCCATTGATGCCATTTTGTACTCTATGGGCGACAGTTTTACCAGTCTGGGGGCAAATTCGTTTAGTATTCGTCCCAGCAATACCGAAATCACGACCCGATCCCGCGGCAAAGTCAGCAAACGAGCCGAGCCTATCAGTTTCCGAGAAGCCCTGAGGTTCAAAAACGAATTTAAGGGGAACGGTCATGTAGCCCTCTCATTTACCGGACGAAGTGGTATTGTGGCTCGGTACAAAGATCAGGAAAGCAATCCCACATTGCGCATCATTGGAGCCGACGAAAATCAACTTCTCCTGTATGGAATGGAAATTGAGCGCGGTCGATACTTCAGCCCAATAGAAGTCGACGATGGTCGGCCAGTAGCCGTAATTGGAGAAAGTGTAGTTCGAGTCCTATTTAAAGGGAAAGCCGAAAAAGCCATCGGATCCTACATCCGGGCTGATGGAAATAAATTTTTAGTGGTAGGCACCATAGAAGCTCAGGGCGGAGGACTCAATCCCGGCTCCAATGCCGATGCCAGTATTTACGTTCCCTTACCCCGTGTCCGTCAGCTCTATGGCAGTTCACGCACCAATTACAGTATTGCTGTAGCCGCTCCGCAGGCAGGTCTTCGGGATGGCCTCATCTCCGAAGCGATTGGGACTATGCGTAATGTCCGGGGTCTGCGCAGTTTCGAGAGCAATGATTTTGAAATTCGCCAGAGCGATGACCTCATCAATGCCATCAGAGATAACACTGTGAAGATTCGCCTGGGAACCATAGCCATAGGAATTATGACCATATTGGGCGCAGCCATCGGACTCATGAATATCATGCTGGTATCGGTGACAGAGCGGACCAAAGAAATTGGAATTTCAAAAGCCATTGGGGCCAATCGGAAGCATATTTTAGTCCAATTTCTAACCGAGGCCATCGTAATTTGCGTTTTGGGGGGAGTTCTAGGTATTATTTTAGGTGTTTTAGCAGGTAATATCGTGACCCTCTTTCTCGGCACCCCTTTTATCATTCCCTGGCTATGGATCATGATGTCCCTAATGGTGTGTGTCATCGTGGGCCTCATTTCAGGTTTATACCCTGCCATAAAAGCGGCGCGCCTCGATCCCATTGACGCTCTCAGATACGAATAATATATAAGCCGGTCACAAGGAAAGCCTACTTCATTTATATTTGTCTACCTTTGTGCCCTCATTTAAATACCATTGTATTGACAACATTCAAACAGTTAGGTCTTTCTGGACCTATTCTTAAAGCGGTGGCCGAGCTCGGTTTTGAATCCGCTACCGAAATTCAAGAACAAAGCATTCCCGCCTTACTTGCCCACCCCCGCAATTTTATCGGACTTGCTCAGACCGGCACCGGAAAAACGGCTGCCTTTGGACTTCCTCTTATTGAGCATCTGGACAGTAACTTGCCACACACGCAAGCACTTATCCTGGCACCCACCCGTGAACTGGGTAAGCAGATTGCAGACCAATTGCAACAATTCAGCAAATACAAAAAAGGACTTCGCGTCCTACCCGTATATGGCGGAGCACCTATAGGAAAACAGATTCAGGCCCTAAAAAAACCTGTACATATCATCATCGCCACTCCCGGACGATTGCTCGACCTGATCAAACGACGAGCGATTCATTTAGATCAAATCCAATGGGTCGTTCTGGATGAAGCCGATGAAATGCTAAACATGGGATTCAAGGAAGATCTGGATAAAATCCTGAGCTTCACTCCTGCTGAAAAACACACCTGGCTATTTTCAGCTACCATGGCCAAAGACATTCGACAAATCGTCAAAAAGTACATGCACGATCCGCTGGAAGTGCAAGTGAATGCCGATCAGGAAGGAAATGTGAATATAGAACATCGATATATCATTGTCGATCGAAGGGATAAAACGGAAGCTCTGACTCGCTTCTTGGATGCCTATCCAGATATGCGATCCCTGGTTTTTTGCCGGACCCGCCGTGATACTCAGCAATTAGCTGAGGAGTTAACCGAGCGTGGGCATGCTGCAGAAGCCATCCACGGCGACTTGTCTCAAAGTCAACGCGATCGCGTGATGAATAGCTTTCGCAAAAAAACAGTGGATACTTTAGTGGCTACTGATGTTGCCGCCAGAGGAATCGATGTGGATGATATCAGCCACGTGTTCCACCACAGTTTATCTGATGAGTCTGCGTATTACACCCATCGAAGTGGGCGAACAGCGCGGGCCGGAAAAGAAGGGATGTCTATTGCTTTGGTTGGGCAGCGAGAAAAAAATCGATTATTGCAATTGGAAAGAGCCCTGGACATTAACTTTTCTCCCCTGACTATACCCGGAGCTGACCATGTGATTAAGTCGCGTATTACCCAGTGGGCACAAGATGTTCTGGAAGCCAAACCGAAACAAACTGTACCGGAAGAATGGCAGGATTATGTCAATACACTCTTCGCATCGCTGACGAAAGAAGAACTCACGGCTAAGCTCCTGGCTATCGAGATGGCCCAGATCAAGGATCGTAAGAACAACAGAGATCTCAATACCGATTTTCAATCCGGAGGCGGTGGCGGAAGAGGTCGCGGTCGCGGTCGCGGCGGCTCCTCCCGAGGCAAAAAGTACGGGCGTTCCGGTGGAGGAAGAAACAACAGAGGTAAAAACAAGTACGGAGGGAAAAAATCACACCGAAAAGGCGGGAGGAATAAACAACGGAAATAAAAGGTTTACTCCTTTTATTTCTTCTCCTTCGAAGAAGAGGATTCCGGAATAGACTGCACCCACAGGTCGCGCTGAGGGAATGGAATGGTAACTTCGTTTTCACGAAAGAGCCGATCGACTTCAAAACGCAAGTCACTTTTTATGCGTTCGATGAACATAAAGTTTCTCGACCAAAAATGTAAGGTAAAGTCCAGAGAGGAGTCTCCAAAATCAACAAAATTCACCGTTGGTGAGGGTTGATCCAGTACAAAGGCATTCTGCTTAGCAACTGAAATCAAAATATCCCGAACTTTCTCTGTGTCTGAACCATAAGCAACCCCTACATCCATTTGAAATCGAGCCTTGTCATCAAAAGTGCTCCAGTTCGTGACCTCATCGACAATAAATTTCGAGTTGGGAACCAGGATAATAACATTATCCCGGGTTTCCACCTGGGAAGTTCGGAGTCCAATCTTTCGAACAATCCCAATGGTTCCGTGCAGATCTACTACATTTCCTACCTCAATAGTGCGCTCGAAAAGCAACAAGATCCCCGAAGTCAAATCGTTGAACGTCTGCTGTAATCCCAGTCCCACACCCACTAATAAAGCAGCGGCGCTACCCCAAATCAGAGCGAAACGAACACCAATACTTTCAATAGCGAAGAAAAAGGCAACCACAAAGGTCACATAGGTGATAAGTTGATTAATAGCATACTGCGTCCCTACATCAACCGACCGGTTTTTGTAATAGGGGGCCATAATAATCCGCGTAACCACCCAGGAGAAAAGGCGGGCGAAAATGAAGATTAATACCAGGAACAGTACATCGGTGAGAAAAAATTGAAAGTTGCCATCCTGGAAACTGAATAAACGAATATCCCAATTGAAGTTACGCAGGATGAAAATCAAAACGAGGATATACACTGCTGTTTGAATGGTTCGGTTTGGTTTGCTACCGGAGTCATAGCTTACGTTTTCCAGGGTTTTGACATCCTGATCCTTATTAAACGCCATTTCAAAAACTTCAGAAAGAATGCTATCCAGTATTCTGGCAAAAAGAATGAGGAGAATCAGCTGAAGTAATGTGGTAATATTTAGGTCAGACATAGATCCGGGAATCAGATCGTAGTCGAGGTTTAAACTCCATAAAACCCCGTATACTGCCAACAAAATGAATAGCCAGGCAAGCATGAAACGAATCTTCCTTCGCATTTGCTGTTTAATCTCTTGATGATAAAACAGCAGAGGAAGCAAATAGCTAAAAACAATTTGTCTAAAGGAAAATAATGCTATTAGGATAAATGCCATGGCAAAAACACCACGCAACGCGATGGTTATTGATGACCACTGAATAATGGTGATATCTAAAATTTCCTCCATAACAATTATTCTACTCTTCTAATATAAGTAGAAATATCCAGACAAATAGAAAAACCTGAGGGGCTGCTCAATCCAAAACGCGGTTTTCTTTAGGGTGCCCCTCTGAAAATACGATCCGAACAGAATCCCCAATGCGGTGCATGGGATTAATCTGACTCTGCATCCCCATGTACCGATTGCCCTCAAACTCAAAAGTGTAGTAGATCTTTCGACTCTTCCGATAGCCCTCTGGGTCCACTCGATAAATTCGGGCATGAACTACTTTCGGGTCCAACATGATCCTATCTTCACTCGTCAACTGTTGATAAGTGAATGCCAAAAACAGCAAAAATAAAAGAAGGGTAATACCATTGGCTATCATAAACCAGAACTTTCTTTCCCGGCCCACGGCAGGACCTTGAAGGGGAAAAACCCGACTAAACAATATGAAAGTCAGGCAAAAAGAGATAAAAAAGGATAGGTACAGAATTTGCTCAATACCCGATAACCCCCAATCCCCCGCAAAGACGACAATACTTATTCCTCCCCCTAAAGCCAGTAGAAGAAATAGGTAATTTAAGGGGCGCAGAATTCGCGTAGGTATCATTATTCGACTTTCCATACATAGATACAAGAAATAATTGATATTTTTAGGGCTCAATTAGAACGATATCGAATTCAACCTTTCTATGCATAGTTCATTTTTATTTCATACTTTTAAATTACATTTTATATATGACTTCTCTATCTAGAATTGAGCAAAAACGTATTTATATCCAGGGAATATCCGGAGCCCGGCCACCTATCCCCCTTTCTTATCAGGCCATGAAATCGGCGGCCCACCAAAAACTCAGCCCTGAAGCTTATACCTATGTAGCCGGCGGAGCGGGACGCGAGGAAACGATGAAAGCCAATCGAAGCGCATTTACCCGATGGGAAATCAAACCCACTGTGCTAACCGGAAAGGAATCCGTAGACCTCTCTGTGGAATTTTTTGGCCAAAAGCGCAAATCCCCTTTTTTTCTTGCGCCTATTGGCGTGCTGGATATGGCGCATGCGAAAGGTGACCTGGTGGTATCGCGGGCAGCCGCAGCTGAAAAAGTCCCTTTCCTGTTTTCAAATCAAGCCAGCGAACCCATGGAACGGTGTGCAAATGAGATGGGAAATGCGGACCGCTGGTTTCAATTGTACTACAGTAAGTCCCAGGAGCTTGTGAAAAGTCTGGTCCACCGCGCAGAGAAATGTGGCTGTTCTGCCATTGTCGCTACATTGGATACAACGAGACTCGGATGGCGGCGTCGAGATTTAGACTTAGGGTTTCTGCCTTTCCTGCGTGGACAGGGCATTGCTCAGTATACATCGGATCCCGTTTTCCAAAAACTATTGGATGAAATTAAGCCGGATAAGTCATCCGCCGATTTCCGTCCTACACTCACACTTTCCACCTTAAAGACCCTGTGGCGGCAAAAGAAAAATTATCCCGGCTCCTGGAAAAAATGGTTCTCCAAACGACCAACTCTAGCTGTGCAGACCTTTATAGATATTTTTTCTCGGTCTGATTTGTCCTGGGACGATATCCTTCTTTTGCGGGAATATACCGACTTACCCATTATTTTAAAGGGCATTCAATCGACGGTTGATGCAAAAAAAGCACTGGATTTGGGGATAGACGGACTGTATATTTCTAATCACGGGGGTCGGCAGGTCGATGGTGCACATGCCTCTCTTGAGGCCTTATCTGATATTCGAGCCCTCGCAGGTCCCGGCTACCCGCTCTTTTTTGATAGCGGTGTTCGATCGGGCGCAGATGCGATGAAAGCACTCTGTTTGGGTGCTACGGCCGTAGGCATTGGTCGACCATATGTGTTTGCTCTGGCGCTGGCGGGACAACAAGGCGTTCAGTCTCTCCTTCGGTACTATCAGGCTGAACTCGAACAGAATATGTTTTTGTCCGGCTGCATGTCGATTTCAGATCTAAATCGGGATCGATTGCGCACGAGCTAAACCCGTTTAGGTATTTATTGAATGTTTTGCCCCTTGTATCGGGAACGCTTTAAGACTTCCTGGGCATCGGTAAGCGACAGCAATTCTTCCAGCGAGATATCCGTATTCTCTACAAATTGATCAATAATCTGATATCCTATAAAATCGGAGGTCCGTCCCGGCGATTGGGGGGGCATCCCCATTGTGGTTGGCGCCGGGGTAATCATCGTGCTAATGAGCTTCATTTTCCGCTCATAAAGTAGCTCTTTGTCTAGAATGTGAGCCCACATAGCCAATTCATTGTCTCGACACCACTGCGTCTGCTCTGTGGAGTACTCAAACAATATGCTATCGGGCATGGAAGGCACCAACTGCTTGACAATGTATAAGGTACGCCCCCGATCTACCATATAATCCAAAAGCCGCTCATCTCCAGACTTTTTTACCTTATCTTCAATAAGGACTTCGAGGGCCTTTCTCACCATGTGCTCAGATGTGAATGTCCGAATCAAATATTGAGAAAAACTCGTTTCTCTCTGAGCCAGTAAGCCATAGGGAAAGGTGGGGCCTAAAAACATATCCAGACTCAAGCCCAATGCATCCTTACCCTCCGCTGACTCAAATAAAAACGTGCCTACGGCAAACTCCGTGAAACAAAAATATACGGCAGGAGTAGAAAATTCCGGAAAGTAATACTGATAAAATTGGAAGGCCCGACGAAAATCAGATTTAATGGCGCCCATATTGTCATATTTACGGGAAATAGAATCGCTGAGAGATTGAATAGCAGGCGCACGGGCTATGTCTACCAACTTACTATGCATGAGCGTATCATTCTGCCGCGGTAGTCCCAAAATGCGGTGGAGATACAACTCTGAAAAGGCCGGATAATCCCTTTTTATATGAGTGTAGTCACTGACCTGTTCTGAGGATTCCAGAGAAAACAACAAACTATCAAAACGCACAAAGTCTGTATTCACCTCAATATGGGATACCTCCGGGGCCGGATCTTCTGAATCACACCCCACACTTAACAGTAGAAAAATGATCATGAAAAACCCGAGCCGAAATGAGAGCCGGTTTTGATAGAAATTATAACATTCTTGCATATCTACGGGATTAGTTTTCTAATTTCACGCCCTCAAAGCGAGTAAAAAGTACTATATTTAAATGCAACCCTTAAACGGGCTGTGGCGTTACATAAAAAAAAGAGCTTAGAATCATCAAAACTATGAAACATCAACTTTTTATTGTCATCATCAGTCTTATTTTCGCCGGAGGGCCCCTCATGGCGCAGGATAGTTTTAAGAATATCCGTTTCGGGCCTGAGGTATCACCTCAAATTTCCTGGATGTATACGAACAACAACCAGATAAACTCAGCCGGGAACAACTTCGGACTCAAACTTGGCCTAATGGGCGAATACTATTTTACTGAAAATTATGCTCTGACGGGCGGATTGGGGCTGGCATTTAATACAGGAGGCACTTTGAACCACGATATTGGAGGCCAGTTATTGGGTCGATCAGAATTATCCATGCCCAATCTCAATACTTTGGACGACGGTGCTGAAATCAAATACAGCATGCAATTTGTAGAGTTGCCTATCGGGCTAAAAATGAAAACCCGACAGTTTGGATACATAAGCTATTATGCGCACTTACCCGTCTTTACATTGAGTATTCTCACTCGCTCCCGCGGTGATATCATGGCGAGCAATGCCTCAGCCACGAACGAAAATATTTCGCGTGACACCCGATTCTTCAATTTTTCATGGGGCTTTGGTGGTGGAGCTGAATACAGTGTGAGCCCGGAAACGAGCTTGGTATTTGGTTTGTATTATCAGCAAAGTATGATTGATATTACCAGAGATAAGGGGACCCTGCGGACCGGTGAAGAAGAGGACTCTAAAGGGTCTTTTGGAATTATTACGCTGCGATTGGGCGTCCTTTTCTAATCATTGAGAAATTATAAGCTATGGATACTGTTGATTCCGATTTATTAGATGAGTTTCTGCAACGCGGTCTCGCTGAAGATGAAGGCAGCGGGGACCACACTTCACTGGCGTGCATCGATGATGATAGTCAAACGATGGCTGAACTTCTGATCAAAGATGTGGGAGTGCTGTCAGGCACGTTTATCGCAGAATATTGCCTGAACAAACTCGATCCCGACTCCTATTTTGAATCTTTGATCTCGGATGGGACAGATGTGGAACCGGGACAAATTGCCTATCGATTGCGCGCGAATACTCAAACGCTTTTACTCACTGAACGACTATTACTCAACACTATTCAGCGCATGAGCGGCATTGCAACGCTCACCAGTCGTTTTGTAGCTGAAGTCGAGGATCTTCCCGTCAAAATTTTAGATACGCGAAAAACCACCCCATTGCTCCGGTTTCTCGATAAATGTGCTGTGCGACAGGGGGGAGGATATAACTACCGAGATGGACTGTACGACTGGATCATGATCAAAGATAACCACATTGAAGCCTGTGGAAGCATAACTCAGGCTATCGATCGAGTCAATAGCTACCTAGAAACCAAGGATCTTGATCTGGGCATCACTGTAGAGGTTCGAAATCTGGTCGAACTCCATGAAACTTTAGAGCGCGGCGGCGTAGACCGGATTATGTTAGACAACTTTGAACTACCTATTCTTAAAGAAGCTGTAAAAACCATAAATGGGAAGTTTGAGACGGAAGCTTCCGGAGGAATCGTTCTTCACAACGTTCGAGAAGTAGCTTTGGCCGGCGTGGACTTTATCTCGATTGGAGCACTAACACATTCCGCGGGGAGTCTGGACTTGAGTCTGAATTTTATTGAGTAGAAAGCGGATGCCTTTTTCCGTCCTTGCTAAGAGGGATCAGAAACCTTCGATCAAAGGTGAAACCCGATGAGTCGATGATATTGAATATTTAATGTTTCCGATAACAGCGCAGTGTAGGAAGAGATATGAATTCATGTCTCTTCCCTAGGTATGCCCACAGCGAGTATTGCATCGCAGCCGGGTTTGCCGATCATCTTTTTGGAATGGAGTTTTGGTATTTCGTTCTATTCGAATTGATGCTTAGAGAGAGCATTACGGATAGCGAACGACTAAAAACAATAGGAATAATAACATAAATGTACAAGCCATCCAAAACCGTACATCTCGGAATATCTCTGCCTGGTCTTTTTTCATGTGGTTGGTTTATGGTTGTATCCTATACTAAGGCAAAAAGAATGCCAACAGGATTTTTCATAATATGTCTTTACAAACCAAGATACCCTTCACATGTATGCCTGGCGGGATGCCCGGACTAGCGATGTGAAGCCGGTCCGGCCCTGGCCGGAAGTCCGAGGCCTGTGCCGCTTGCGGGATCAGGCCGAAGGACCGAGTGAGGCTCCGGAATCCCGAAGAAGGTCTCCCCGGAGACCTTCTCGAGGATGGAGGAGGTGATCTGAACGAGCGGCGAAACGTAGCGACCCCTTCCCGTGAAATCGGGAAGGGGTAGGCCAAAAAAGATTAGATGATGGTATTAAAACTGCCAGGTCGCCCCTGCGATGATAAAGCCGGGGAAGATTTGGTAGCGTTGGATTTGAGAAATATTAATGTTGAAACTGGAGCGCACCCGTTCGCGGGGATCCAAATTGAGGATGT
>CAZVFU010000077.1:0-10023 GCA_964626595.1 uncultured Saprospiraceae bacterium | reverse complement strand
CCCCGATTCCTATGTCGAAAACTGGACCGAAAGCCGATATGCCGAAGCCTTGTGGATTTTAGATCAATCCTATCGACAAGCGACAGGTATAAATTCAGCTTTTGGGAGCGGAGATTCTACCCGGTCCCAAACCTTTGTGGTAACACAAGAGTTATTTGACTCTTACCCCCAGGATGATGAGCGGCGTCAACTTTACGAAGTGTCGGAAGCGCTCATTTTTTCTAAAAAGTACCCATTCGAGCCGAATACTACGCAAGCTAAACCGATTATCAGAGCTTCTGAAGTAATACTCAATCAAGCTGAAGCTCATGCGCAACTCGGCCAACTGACAGAGGCAGAAAACCTGATGCGAGAAGTTTTGTTGCAGTCACAGAGCGATCCAGCCCTTCCTTCCGGTAATGCTAGTGAGTGGTTGACATTTATCGCTGAGGAAAGAGCAAAAGAACTCGCGCTGGAGGGCATGGCTTTCTGGGATATTCGACGTCGGCAAGAGAATGTTGTTCGCGAGGCTTGCGAATCGTCCGGTTTTGAGAACTGCTCACAGACCTATCCAAGCGATCGCTATGTTCTTCCCATACCTCAGGAGGCCATTATTGTGAATCCATTATTGGAACAAAACCCAGGCTACTGATGAAGTATATATTCCAGGTTTTGGTGCTTTTAGGATTTATATTCTGTTCCTCTTGTGCAGACAGGCGAACAGATGCATTTGATGAAAAGCGATTTGACGTAGAGAATGCTTTTATCCGGTTCAATTATGGGTATGTTTTAAATGAAGGGGCTCAGGATTCCTTGCTTTTAGAGTTAACAGATTTAGGCGACACGACGCCCATCACAATACCTCTTGCCATGAGCAGTGATTTGCAACCGGATACGGTTCAGGTATTAGTCCGGCACAGAATAATGGGCAGTATGGGTGATATGGAAGTGCTGGGATCCCAAGGAGCGCCACTAGATGACGAGTTTGAGGTACATATTCAACCAAACGAGCTGGAAGTGCAAATTGAGATTCAAATTCGGGAACCTGAGCCTGCCGAAATTTTGTTTGAACTTATAGATAACACCGCCGGTTTCCATATGGGCTTTCCTGAATCCGGAGCTCATTCTACATTTAAAATAATAATAAAATGAGGTGGCTTTATTTTTTAGGTATTCTTTTGGTGCTAGTCGGATGTCGAGAAGAGCTGAGTGAAGTCAATCCAGCCCCACCTCAGGTTGCATGGGAACAAGAGAACTACATCCTGACCTTTCAGGATAGTTTATTTCTTCGCCTAATTTTCAATAAAGAATGGCGAGAAGAATACGGTAAAATTCAATTTTCTGTAAAGGGGGCTCTTATTGATGAAGAGGCGCTAAACCCTATTCCTTCTTCAGTCCGACCTAAACCCGGATCTACCTCTTTCAAAATCGGTATGGCTCTCAATGAAGCGAACGAAGAATTTAACGGCTTAGAGGCTCAGATCCAAATTCTGGAAGATTCGAGCTATATGCCGGTAAATCAAAGAGAGCAAACAACGGTTACCGTCGGCGCAGGTCACGATATTGATATGGATCTATGGGCACCTCAGGAAGAATTTGCACGATTATGGGGTTTCGATAACGTTCCGGATCAGGAAACGGGGCCGGCCAACGGGCGTCACTTCGCTTTTGTACATCGGGACCCGATAAAGCCTAACGTTGTTGGACTGTATAATACGGATAGCACACGAAGTACGAATATTTTTAATATGCATCGAATCTATGCGGATCAGGACGTACAAAGTGCATCTGCACGCCTTCGCATGGAAGAAGCTCTGCTATTTATCCCTTACGATGAAAATAACCCTCGCGAAGGAACAGTTAAAGTCATAGAACAAAACATACGGGTTCATCGAAAAAGTAGTACAAATCTGCCACCTTTCTTTTATATTGGCATTAAGGGAGAAGGTACGTACTCTGAAATTACAGAAACAATAGACCTTGAAGTTGTTTTTGATGAGTCCGACATAGGCGGTGAGACTGAGGTGGTATATTATTTCAGACTTCAACCCGAGGACAATTAAACTAATTTGTAAACACAAAATCAATAGATATGAAATCGCTTTTACCCATTTTCTTATTCATCCTTAGTGCGCCATTTTTGATGGCTCAACAGGTGAATCTGATTCAAGATATAAATCCCGGTGAGCCGGACGGACGCCCCGATCGGTTTATCGAATACAATGGTCAACTTATTTTTCGAGCTACCACAGAAGATTCGGGTGCCGAACTCTGGATATCCGATGGCACCGAGGACGGGACTCGTTTGTTAAAAGATATCAACCCGGATTCGGACTTTTCTGCAGGGAACAGTAACCCTGGGAACTTTATTGAATTTGACGGCCGTGTCTTTTTCTCAGCTCGGGCTCCGGGCAGTGGAACAGAGCTCTGGGTGACAGATGGAACTGAAGATGGCACTCAGTTATTTAAAGATATCCAGGAAGGCGAGGACAATGGTGCTCCTCGGGATTTTGTCATTTTTCAAGGTCAACTTTGGTTTACAGCCACGACTGAGGCGGAGAGTTCTGAGCTCTGGGTTTCAGACGGTACAGAGGCGGGAACTGAATTGTTTCTCGATATTAACCCGGGAAGTGGCGTTGGAAACCCCAACTTTAAATATGTGACTACTGAAGGAGGCCTCATGTTTTTCAATGCCCGCACACCGGATGCAGGTACAGAATTATGGTTGTCTGACGGGACGGTTGTAGGAACCCAGCTATTGAAAGATATCGACCCTGGATCGGGCAACTCTTTCCCAAGCCGTTTTACTTCCGTGGGAAATACTGTATTCTTTCGTGCTGCCGACTCTTTGGGGCGTGAGCTTTGGAAGACAGATGGCACTGAAGCCGGAACCCAACTCGCCATTGATTTTCGTGAGGGAGAAGAAAACTCTAACCCCGATAACCTTATTCAGATTGGTATAGCAGGCGTGGCACCTCCTGTCCTTTTCTGCACAGCAGATCCCGATGGAGAAGGCGATCGACTTTATGTGATCGAACCCTCTAGCAATAACTTCAACGAATGGGCTAACCTGAATCAAGGTAATTCTATGGAACCGGATGATATCCTACCACACTTTGGTTTTCTATTTACGTTCACTTCTTTTTTTACGCAAGAGAACGACCAGGGAGGCATAGATACCATCGGAAGAGAACTCTTTTTAGCTGACCCTTTTGGTCTGGTTCTTGACCAGGGAAATATTGAATTACTTTCCTTTACTCCAGACAATCTCGACCCCGACCACGACGACTTTGTGTATGATTTTCTTGAAGATTTCTTGTATTATACGAAGGAAACGACAGAAGGACAGGAGGTATACCGAGTCCCGCTAGCAGCAAATTTTCAGTCTGAAGTGCAAGTGAGTAATATTCGACCTGGAGCAGAAAGTGCGAGTGCCCGAGAGTTGATTATTTTAGGAAAAGATGTGTATTTTCAAGCGGATGATGGGATGAATGGCCGTGAACTTTATGGCTTCATCGCTGAAAAAGGGGACTTTGCCATATCGGAGCTGCCCGGCCTAAGTCAGGTAGAAGCGGGGGACACCCTTGATCTAGGTTTAGTGGAGCAATCCTTTGATACAACCCTTCTATTTGAAATCGAAACTTTAGCCAGCCCTATCATTGAATTCACTGATGTTGAGGTTATAGGTGATGGATTTTCTTCAGACGCTATCACGCCAGCCTTACTTATACAAGGTGGTCGGCCTGGAGATGCGCTTTTTGATAAAGACCCGCTAAATGGAAGAGACACGTTTAATATCTATTATTCTGCAGCTGAAGAGGGGCAAACGGATGTCGGAACAGTAACCGTAAGGGCAAATTTTACAGAAAATGAGCGATATACTTTCTTTATTAAAGCCGAGGTGGAAGAGATTGTATCTGCCCCCGATGCTTTTGCGCGCAACTGGCAATTAGCACCCAATCCTGTGTCGAGCACAGCTCAGTTGACGGGGCAATCACTGGAAAGTGATGGTCAGATTGATATTATCGATAATCAGGGTCGAATCATTAATTCCTACCCCATTCGGAAGTATCAATCCAATCGAAAATTGATTTTAGGACAACTTCAAAAGGGAACCTACTATTTGCGATTATCTGCACCGAATCACAAGGCGACAACGATACCGTTTATCAAGCAATAAACGTCCAGAAATCAAGCGGAAATAAGGAGCGATTCAGCCTTATTTCCGCTTTTTTTTATACGATTCACTTTGATTCTTTCGTATCTTTAAGTAGATGTATAGGAAACTAAGTATCATACTGACCGTAAGTCTGGCTATCCTTTGGATGAACCAAAATCTGGAAATGGAAACCACTTCTGTTTTTTCGGATCAGACTATGGATCCGGACTCTCTTCGGATATGGTATGAGCAATCACCGGCGAATTGGCCGGATTTTTTCGTAGACGATGGGGTAGAAGCGAAGCCTTTAGCCCCTTTACAGAATATAGAATATCCTCAGAGTAATCCTTTCTCTCAGCAAAAGCAAGAGTTGGGGCGTCAGTTGTTTTTTGATCCCATCTTATCCGGGGAGGGAGATATCGCTTGCGTTTCGTGCCATAATCCTGAAACGGGTTGGTCGGACAGTCTTCAGGTATCCCTCGGCCATGAAAGTCGGAAAGGCCGGCGCAATAGCATGACCATTCTCAACGCGGCATACCACGACACCTACTTTTGGGATGGCCGGGCTGCTTCACTGGAAGAGCAGGCGCTAATGCCCATACAGGATAGTATGGAAATGAATGGGGATATGGAAATCATTTTGACCCGATTGAATTCCTCTTCTGACTACCGCAAAGCATTTCGGGATGTTATGGGCGTCGATAGCATTTCGGAAAATGAGGTAGCTAAAGTATTGGCGACTTTTGAACGCAGTGTGGTTAGTGGTCAAAGCCGGTTTGATGAGTTTTGGTCAGGAGAATATGACCAACTCAATGATCAGGAGCTCCTGGGCTTGCATTTGTTTCGGACAAAGGCGAAATGTATGAACTGCCATCACGGACCTCTATTTTCTGATCAACAGTTTCACAATGATGGCTTCACTTTTTTTGGCCGGCCGGGTGAGGATTTAGGTCGCTACGTAATAACGAAAGATACGCTGCAGCTGGGCGCCTTCAAAACGCCAAGCCTTCGAGAGGTGGCGAGAACCGCCCCTTATATGCATACGGGTACCATGCCGGACCTGAATGAGGTGATGGATATGTATAATCGGGGTATGCCGCAACCCATTCCGCGGAATGTCCTCAAGAATCATGAAGGACCTATTCCCGAAAGTTCTCCTTTATTGTCCCCATTGGGATTGACTGAGGAGGAAAAACAAGCGGTCATCGCTTTTTTGGGTGCTCTAACTTCTGAAGAAGCTGAGCTTCCCTAAATCTTTTTTCATTCCCGGGATAAATGGAGGTGGAGAAGCGGAAAATCTTCGCTCCGCTATTTTTTAGATTTCATGTTTACATTTCACCTCCGACTTTGATTCTCGACCAAGGTGACAAGACTTGACGATACCCCGCGTCAGCGATGGGAGCCCGGCGCCGGTTCATGGCCGCCCAGAGGCGGGAATGAACCGGGGAGATGCCGGCCCCGCCGGTAGCCGATAGCGGGCGACCGTAGCGACCCCGAGATCCGCCGGTGGCGGACTATTCGGGGTGACGCCCTAATACATATAAGATTAATTTTAGCCTTTCTGCCAGAAAAAGGGCATAAGAAGTAGTATCACAGTGAATAATTCTAATCGCCCGATTAACATGATAAAGCTAAGGAAGAGTTTGATTCCTCCTGAAAAATGAGCAAAATTATCGACGGGCCCTACTGATCCGATGGCAGGCCCCACATTGCCTAGAGAGGTGGCAACAGCGCCTATGGAAGTGCTAAAATCGACTCCGGATCCAACCAAAATGGTACTTCCAACTAAAAAAATGCCGATGTAAACGAGAAGGAATACTAAAATATTTACTAAAACCCGGGATCGGACGACAGTTCCATTGAGCCGTAAAGGTATGACCGCTCGAGGATGTAAGATTCGCTTGAACTCCAGGTAAATATTTTTTAAAAACACCGCATGCCGAACCAGCTTAATGCCTCCTGAAGTCGATCCTGCATTCGCTCCAAAAAAAAGTAAAGTAAACGAAATGAAGGTAAGTAATAAGGTCCAGGAGGTATAGTCGGCATTGACGAAACCCGTTGTGGTGACCAGAGAAACCACAGTAAACAAGGCTTCTCGAAAGGATTCCTCCACGCCTCGGTCTAATTTAAACACCATCACCAGAGTGAAGAAAATGGCGACTCCAAATACCAGAAATAAATAAAATTTAAACTCATCATATCGCCAGATGGAAGCCCATTTTCTTTTTAGAGCCAAATACAAAACCGCATAGTTCGTTCCCGCAAAAAGCATGAATAAAATAAGGACGTATTGCACGGCGGGGCCAAAATGAGCAATCGAGTCATTTTTTGTGCTGAATCCACCTGTAGCCATAGTCGTAAGGGCATGATTGATCCCATCGTAAAAGCCGAGTCCCATGAAAGTAAGGATCAAGCACAGCGTGACGGTTAGTCCCAGATAAATAAGCCAAAGGCGCTTGGCTGTTTCCTGTATTCGGGGGTGCAACTTATCCGATGTCGGTCCGGGAGCCTCAGCAACAAATAGCTCCGTACCACCAAAACCCAATAATGGAAATATCGCCACGGTCAATACGATAATTCCCATGCCTCCAATCCATTGGGTCATACTGCGCCAAAACAATAGGCCCCGAGGCAAAGACTCGATATCGGTGAATATGGTGGCTCCCGTTGTGGTCATTCCGGACATAGTTTCGAAGAAGGCATCAATAAATCCGGAGGTAACCCCGGAAAATAAATAAGGTAAGGTGCCAAACAAAACCATGAGCATCCAACCCAGCACCACAATGATATAGCCTTCCTTCTTGTTGATAGAAGTGGATAGACTGAACTTGTACGCCCATATTCCGCCCCCAAAAACAATAGAAATCAATCCGGACCAGAACAAGGGCCAGGCATCACCATCGCCAAAATACAGGCCAAAGGGGACGGATGTCCACATGAGCACCCCGACGATGAGTATCTGAACCCCCACAATATTCGATATCGGCTGAAAACTAATCATTGGCTAAGTAAACATTTTTTCAATTTTTCGAATCGCCTGGGGCAAGGCAAAAATGATGACCTTATCATCTACCTTCATTTTAAAATTACCCCCGGGGATAAAGGCCTGGTTGTCTCGAATAATTCCCCCAATTAAGGCGGCATCGGGGAAAGTTAATTCGTGGATGGCGTGTTTGGTTAGCTTGCTCTCGTGATCAATAATAAATTCAATGACCTCTGCATTTACTCCCGATAAAGTGGTTATAGCAGCTACTTTCCCTTTGCGAACGAATCTAAAAATATGATTGGCCGCAATCAACTTTTTATTGATTAGGGTGTCAATACCGATATTGTGCGACAGTCGAATGTAGGCCGCGTTTTCAACAAGGGATATCGTTTTCCCAACACCTATATTGCGCGCCATCATGGAGGACAGGATATTTGCTTCCGTACTCTGTGTAAGCGCAATGAAACAATCCATAGTGGACAAACTCTCCTCTCGGAGAAGCTCAAAATTCGTGGGATCTCCGTGCAAGATCAATGTATGGCTCAACTCCTCCGCTAATTCCTTACACATGGACCGATTATCATCGATCAGCTTTACGCGATACTTTCCTTCCAGGCGGTCCGCTGTCAAACGGGCTATATCCTGCCCGCCAATCATCATAATATTTTGGATTTTTCGTTTACTCAGCCCGAACACCTCGATCAAATCTTGAATTTTTCCTCTTGGATTCAGGAAGAAAATCTGATCACCCAAGAGCACCTGAGTCGGTCCTCGTGGAATTAAGGTTTGATTGCCCCTGAGAATCGCAATCGGCCGGAATGCGAGTCCTTCATTTTCCATCGCAATCTCTGCAATCGTTTTATCTATAACCGGGCATTTTTGCTCGATATATAGACCACAAAGAGAGAATAAGCCATCCTCAAAATCGAAAACATCTGTAAAATAGGGGTGTTCTATCAAGCGCTCAATCTCCTGTGCCGCTAATGCACGTGGAGAAAATAAAACATCAACACCCAATTTTCTAAAGGTATGCTGTGACTTTTCTTCGAGATATTCCGCCTGATTTACCCGCGCTATCGTTTGTTTTGCCCCATACTCTTTCGCTAAAATACAGCTGACCAGATTTGTCTTTTCCGATGTGGTTACACTGATAAATAAATCCACATTTCGAATCGAAGCTTCTTCCAGTGTAGCAAAAGATGAACCATCTCCATAGACAGTTAAAACATCCAGTTTTTGCCCAGCCAGATCGAGCACCTCCTTCTTATTATCGATCAGGGTAATATCCTGCTGCTCATTACTCAATAGATGCGCCAGATGAAACCCAATATCACCCGCTCCTACAATGATGATTCTCATATTTTTAGGATCAAATCCTTTTTATTTTTATAATTTTTTTGGCCGTGCCCCCTCTTCCGCCGGCAGGCGGAGTCGGGGTCGGGTGCCTCCGGGCTCGCTTTTCGCTCGGTGCAGCCGCCATGCGATTTTTGTATAGCAAATGTACATATTATTTGCTCATACAAGTTGTGATTTGAGGGTGGAGCGCGGCTGCATCTCCGGCCCCCATAAAACAGGTAAAGGGACAAAAGGAGCTTCAGTTCCTTGTCGCCACCTAATCCGGTGTGATTCAATGTTGCGGGCCGGCCCCTCCATCCCCCTCACGGGGCCACGCGCCTGGCCTGCGGTCGATATGCAGAAAACCTTGAAATATCTCATCTTTACAGGCGATAAATTGTATACTTAATGAAGTAAATGGATATTCTATGAAAGTATTAATGGTTTGTTTGGGGAATATATGTCGATCACCGATGGCACACGGCATCCTTCGGGAGCGCATCAATAATGGCGAAATTGAAGCTGCAGTGGACTCTGCGGGAACGGGTGATTGGCATATCGGGGAGAGTCCGGACTCCAGAGCGGCTGCAGTGGCTTCTGACAATGGAATTGATATCTCCGATTTGCGCGCGCGTCAGCTTCAAGAAGATGATTTTTCTGAATTTGACTGGATCATCGTAATGGACGATAAAAATTATGAAGATGCGCGAAAATTAGCGCCGAGCGGTACCCGGGCTCAGCTTGTCCGTTTGACCGACTATCACCCCGATCCAGCCATCAATCGGGTCCCGGATCCGTACCTGGAGGGCGGGTTCGATAAAGTGTTTGATATTATTCGCACTTCCATCGATCGCTGGCTGCAAAAGGCCTAAAATTATAAGCTTGCTACTATTTTTATTTAAACTCATGCTAAACTATAGATAGAGGGAACAAGTGTCTCTTTTTGCCGTTTCATTGAAGAACTTAAAAGAAAAAATATTATGATTTCAGATACGATGTTAGAAGCGCTCAATAAGCAAATAGCACTTGAAGGTTATGCCTCACAATTATACTTATCTATGGCCAGTTGGTGCGATAAAGAAAGCATGGATGGTGCCAGTGAATTTATGCACGAGCAAAGTGAGGAAGAGCGGATGCACATGCTCAAGATTTTTCACTATATCTCCGAAGTCGATGGCCACGCCATTTCACCCGCTATTGAGCAGCCCCCATTGGAGTTTGAAAGCATCCAAAAACTGTTTCAGCAAGTGTATGATCACGAAAAGAAAGTCACAGCTTCTATTAATAAGTTGGTAGAGTTAGCTTATAAAGAGGATGATTTTGCGACCATGAATTTCTTACAGTGGTATGTGGAAGAACAACGTGAAGAGGAAAACCTTATGCGTACGATTCTTGACCGAATAAAGCTGATCGGAGAAGGACCGTTGGCTCTATACTATATTGACAAGGAGATCCAATCCATTTCAAAAGAAAAAGCAGCCGGAGAACACGGCCCTGCCTAAGGCTCAAATTCAATAATAGAATGAATAGAATACCCTGTTGACCCTGTCAGCAGGGTATTTTT
>CAZVFU010000076.1:0-10307 GCA_964626595.1 uncultured Saprospiraceae bacterium | reverse complement strand
TTTTAAATCTATCGAGCGGCCTGGAGCCGAGTGAATAACGAGCCCCGGATCGTAGCGACCCCGGCCTCCGGACGGGGTCACGCCCAAAACAGAAAAAGAAATTATTTTAACATCTGGAAGAAAGGACTTTCAAACCAGTTTTCATCGGATTTGGCAATGTTATCGAGGACGATATCGGTCTTGTAAGTTATGTCGCGCAAATCGCGTACGACTTTAGTGAATTCCGTGGCTTCAGGGCTATCGTCATCCAGATCGCTGAAGGTCTGTAGCGTGTCTAAGAGGGGCTTAAGCTCTTTTTGCTTTCGATTAATTAGAATCTGACGAAATATGGTCCACATGTCTTTTTCGGCATAATAATGGTCTCTGCGTTCCCCGGGCAAGTATTTTTTATGAACCAATCCCCAATCCATCAGTGCCCGTAAATTGGTATTGATGCTACCTCTGGACAGCTTGATTTGATCCATAAGGACATCGGCACATAGTGGATCAGGACTAATCAAGAGACTGGCATGAACCAAAGACATGGATTTAGAGATCCCCCACTGGGAAGCCATGGAACTCCACGATTCCAGAAATTTTTCGCGTCCTGATTTAAAATCCATAACTATCCAGTTTCAGTCGTTATAATGGCATGAGAGTGAAATAGTTTACAAAGGAGCAGCTCCTTTTTAGACTTTGACAAAGGGACGCTTGACGACCTTTGCGGGCAATTGCTTTTTTCCCAGGTCAATTTGAATGTCGGTTCCGACTTTGTCGTGCGGCTTCTCAATATAACCCAGACCTATCGGTATACCGAGCGTGGGCGACATTGAACCTGAGGTCACGCGACCTATGGGGGCGCCGTCTGCATCTAAAATGGGGTAATCCTTGCGAGGCACTCGGCGACCCTGAACGGTAAACCCGACTAAGCGCTGTTCCAGCCCTTCTTCTTTTTGGCGCTCTATGATGGAGCGTCCAACAAAAGCACCTTTGGACTTGAGTTTGGTGATCCATCCGAGGCCGGCGGCTAGTGGAGAGGTGGTGTCGTCAATATCATTGCCATACAGGCAAAAGCCCATTTCGAGTCGAAGGGTATCTCGGGCGCCCAGGCCGCAGGGCAAAATTTCGTACTTCTGTCCCTTTTCGATCAGACTCTGCCACACCTCTTCTGCCTGGTCGGCGGGTAAATACAGCTCAAACCCTCCCGATCCGGTGTAGCCGGTTGCTGAAATAATCACGTCGGCTGCTGCCCCTACTCTACCCTGAGAGAATTGATAAAACGGAATGTCTTCTACCTCTATATCGGTCAATTCGTTAAGAACGGCGGCGGCTTTGGGCCCTTGAAGAGCCAATAAGGCGGTGCTGTCGGAAGTGTTTTTAGCTGTGGCATCGCAAGCATGTTTATGCTCCATCATCCAATTCCAGTCTTTTTCAATATTGGAGGCATTTACAACCGCCATATATTGGTTCTCTCCATTGACATCCGGCAATTGGTAAATCAATAAATCATCGACGATTCCCGCTGAAGCTGTGGGCATACAAGTATACTGAGCCTTACCCGGTTCGAGCTTGCTCACATCGTTGGTCGTGATATGATTTAGCCATTTTTCTGCTTCTGGCCCTTGAATGATAAAAGTACCCATATGGGATACATCAAATAGGCCTACTCGCTCGCGGACGGCTTTATGCTCTGCTTTTATGGAGGAATAAACAATGGGCATGTCGAAGCCGGCAAAATCGGCCATTTTAGCCCCGGATTGGAGATGAATACGATGTAATGCTGTCTTTTTTGTCATATCGATAGATTTTCAATATATATCGAGCGGATTTGATCTTCGGGCTGAATTTTCCAGAGTAGTTCTTCTCCGGATGTAATTTGTCCCCATTTGGTGTATTTACCATCGAGGTGAGGAGTGGCGCGCAAGGTTATAAACCACTGCGTGGATTCAGTATGTGGGCCAATGCTCGCCATTCCACAGGCTCCTGCTTCATGGTAATGAGCATATGGGCTGGTTTCAGTTGGGAGGAGATAGTCTCCGCTATCGTAACCGTGCCCGGTTGGGCAGCCCGTTTGCACCACAAAATTTGGAACGACCCGATGCCATGATTTTCCTTCATAATACCCACTTTCGACTTCAGCTATAATTTGCGCAACGGTTAAAGGCGCTTCTTTTGGTAAAAAATCGATTTCAACTTTGCCTTGGGACAACTCGAGGACCAATCGGGTGCTATCGGTTATGCGCTGCCAAATTCGGCTGCGGGGTTCGACTGGGGCTGCTATCGAGCGTTTATCATAAGCTAAACTGAGGGTATCCATCAGGTTTTCCATCGCTTTTGCGGCTTCGAGCTGGCGGGGCAATTCCATAGATTCATAAACCGTCAGCAAAAAAGAGGAATCGGAACTCCAGCTTGGGGGTACGGATGCTCCTAATGTCGAAGCTATTTCTGCACCTATCGTCTGACTGCCGGTTTCTTGTTGCAATGCATCACGCAGCGCAGGCATCAAAAGCTTCAACTGAGTTCTTGAAAAGGAACACCCCTCCTGTTTATTGCAATATTCTTGCTGTAGGCCCAGGAGTATATCGGTCCGAACGATCTCATTATTTGATTTTTGGAAAAATTGAATGAGTTCGTCAAAGAAGATTTTTGAGCGAGCTAATTGCGCGATCAGGACTTTCCGCTCGGAACGCGACATTTCGCGTGGCCAAAAAGCAAGTAGTTCCTTAGCGATATTGTTTTTCGACAATTCATAATAGAATGGAAGATGCTCCATTGCTGCTGCCATCAAAATGAATCGGGTAGCCTCAGGCAAGGATCGCTTTTTGGCCCACTCACCATAATCTACGGCATCATTCGGATTACCGTAGCGTAAGAAGTAATGCGCAGCCCATTGACTTACAGCTGGTGCATCATCCTCAAGCAGAGATCGAAAAAAGCCAACTCCTTGTGAGGGGCGTGTATTCATTAAGGCTTTGCCGCAAAGCAGTCTAAGGGTTTCATCCGCCTCCCGGTCTGCCAGAGTGGAAACCAATAGGGAATTGGCCTTTGTGGCCGAACAATGGGGAAGTAAGCGCGCGAGTTGCCGTTTGAACTGTATATCTTCCGCCCGTTCAAAAGCACGAATGACACTGAACTGCAAACTATCAAAAGGCTCTGAGGAAAACCGAGCAAGGTAATCTGCCGCCAGGTAGCGGATGCTCATGGGCTGCAGTGCCTGCCCCAATACATCCATTACAAAGTACTGAACTTCCTTCAATTCATGCCCATGAAGTGCAATTTGATACAAGGCCCGAAGTCGCCCCAGGTTCAAAATAGAATCTCTCGGCGAATAGCTTTTTGTGGAAATCAGTTCGATGGCTTCCCTGGGTCCGCCCAATTTACCCACCGCTTCCAGTACCGTTGCATTGAAATGCTGGTCTTGCATGAGGGAATCCTTGTTGTTGAAAGCATTTTTTAGCTCTGATAGGACGGAAGCATCGCCGCTCTGTCCCAATGTAAAAGCAGCACGGGTCCGAATTTGTTTTTGGGGTGCATTTAGTAATTCGATAAGTTCAGGACTCCAGTGATGAGAGGGTGTGGTGGACATGGCCATAAGTGCAGCGTACTGCCGCATGGGGTCTGCGGCTTCCAGATACGATCTCAGCATGGCCGAATCCTTTCGAACCTCAGCATACCACAATGAAATGAATGTTGTATCTGAAAAGTCGATCTTCAAAGGCTGGCTCGCATTGGATTCCACCTTTGGCTCACAGGACGAGAAAAAGGTGAGAGCGGCAGCCAGAAGCATAAAAACGGAAACCATGAAAGAGACTCTCAGGCGGTTATTCATCATCATTTTAGATGCTTATTATTGTCCAAAAATAGGAATTTTGCGTTCAGGTTTATCACTTTCCTCCTCCTCATTTGTTCCATACCGATCGCAAACGGTTTCAATAGTGAGATTCTCAGGTTCCTGAAAGGTATGGCTGGAGCTGTAATTCACTAGAGACTCCTCCCGACTCTCCAGCCGGCTAAAAAAGTCAGAAAAAATGGGCCGTGCCATGGTCGATCCCTGTCCCAATGAAATGCTTCGAAATCGAATCCATCGGTCTTCCCCTCCTACCCATGTTCCGAGCACGAGATCGGGACTGATCCCCATAAACCAAGCGTCTGTTTGGTCCTGCGTCGTTCCTGTTTTACCACCCACATCGGATTTGAGGTTTCCCTTAACCCTGGCCATATACCCGGCCTTTCGCAGCAATTCGACCATGACATAGTTGACATCCGCATTGAGGGCTACATTACTACTTGAGACGTTTTGGTAAATGACTTTACCATTTCTATCCTCAATTCGAGAAACAAAAAAAGGTGTGTTATAAGTACCTTCATTAGCAAAAGTCCCATAAGCCCCAGCCATTTCGAGCACATTCAGGTCGGCTGCACCCAATCCAATAGAGGGCTGTCTCGGTATCTTTTTTCTGCCGTTGGGCAAGGTGGCTGAACTATCAATCCCCATATTATTAATCAAACCTAATATAGGCTTCACATCTCCCAATTGTTTGAGTAAATAGACCGTGGCGGTATTTTTAGATTGTCGTAAAGCTTCGTAGAGCGTCATTGGGCTCCGAGTATATTCATCTGTGGCATTTTTTGGTGACCACGACTTAATTAAATTGAAATTCCCTTCCCCGGGTTTTATGGTATACTGAACATCTGTAATTGGGAAACAGGGGGAAAAGCCCTGATACGAAATAGCTGTAGCGTAGACAAAAGGTTTAAATGTAGATCCCACCTGACGATCGGACAGCACGTGATCATACTTGAAGTATTTATGTCCAGACCCTCCAACCCAGGCCCGAACTGCGCCGGTTTTGGGATCCATAGCTACCGAACCCACCTGAAGAATCATTCGGTGGTACTTAAGCGAATCTAAAGGACTCATGATCGTATCTTTCTCGCCGGCTGAATTGTAGGCAAAGACTTTCATCTGCCGTTTTTCAGAAAACTGGCGATCTACTTCAGCTTCAAAATTTTTCCAATCCTCTTTCAGCGTTGCCCAAAAATCGGATGCCATCAAACTTTGATAGGCATTGAGTTTAGATTCCGCAATATATCCTTGCGCCAGAATCCGGTTAAGGTAATTGGAATCCTCATCCGCATTGAGCATTCGGGAAATATCATAGTCCCGAAGGTCAAAACCAAATTCTTCTTTTACTCGGACCGCATGCTTGGTAAACTCTTTTGCAAATAGAGCTCGATATCGTTCTGTACCCTTTATTTGACTTTCCAGTGCAGATTGTTTGATATCTGCCGATATATTATCATATCGATAAGACCAGATGTCCTTACCCGACCAATGACTGAAGAACTTTTCTTGCAATTGGGACATATGTTGTTGAACAGATTTCTCAAGGAGCTTCTGAAAATCTAAATTTAAGGTGGTGTATATCTTCAATCCATCCCGATAAATATTATATAGTTGTCCGTTCGCGTTTTTGAGTTCCCTATCGCGAATCATATCCTTTAGCCATTCTGCTAGAGAGGCTCTAAAATAAGTTGCAGACCCGCTAATATGAGAAGAGCGTTCAAAATTTGATAGATCGATCGTGAGCTGTTGAAGAGAATCCTTTTCTTCTTCGGTTAAGTGTTTTTTCTTTTCCATTTGAGCCAAAACCACATTGCGTCTGTTTATGCAGTTTTCAGGAAATTTTACGGGATTGTACAAGACGGAGTTTTTTAGCATTCCGACAAGTGTAGCCGCTTCATCGATGGTTAATTCGCTCTGCTCTTTCCCGAAGTATGTCCGGGCTGCTGCATCAACACCATAGGCTCCATAAATAAAGTCGTACTCATTAATATACATGGCCAGGATCTCCTCTTTTGTATACCGTCGTTCCAGGCGGGTGGCGGTGTACCACTCTTTTAATTTGTAATTGATTAGACGAAGGGCTTTCCCTATTTTTCCCAAACCCGAAAAGTCCCGCTGAGAGTATAGTTGCTTAGCCAATTGCTGTGTAATCGTACTTCCGCCGCCAGAGCTCCCTTGCTGGAGGATGATCGTTTTAAATAAAACACGCAGCAGGGATCTCCCATCAATGCCCGAGTGTTCGTAATATCGGGTGTCCTCGGTTGATATAAGCGCTTGAACCAAGTATGGATTAAGGCTGTCAAATGGAACGGCTACCCGGTTTTGTACGTAATATCGACCAATATCCCTACCAAACTGGTCATACACTTCTGTTGCATAATCAATATCCGGGTTTTCCAACTCTTCAAATCCGGGAAGATCGGAAAAACTATATAAGTACAAGAACAAACCTACAGCTCCCACGCAGATTGCATAAAAGATCCATATCTTTTTTATCCAGCTTTGGAATCGCTGGCGCCGAGTGGGACCAGGTGGGTTTGACTTTTCTTTTCGTTGTGCCATTCAGAGGGTTTATGCCTTAGAAACCAAAGTTACGAGTTTTCCATCGCATTGCAGTAAGAACGTATCGCATCCTTTATCGTCATATGATCTGGAGTCCTATTTATACAAACATGCCCCCAATCCCTGATCAAAGAGAAGTGAATTTGCTGATTTTGATTTTTTTTATCCCCCTTCATTCGATCAAAAATAAGATAAACCTCATCTTCGGTAATTTGCGGAAGGTCGAAATAATCCATCAGGTAGTGCTGTAAAAGGGTCTTTTTCTTCATGTTCAACATTTCTTCCTGAAATGCTATTTCAGTTTCCATCCAAAGGCCCGCTGCCACAGCAAGACCATGATCGATAATCACCCCCTTTTTCAAAAAAAATGACTCCAGAGCGTGCCCGGCTGTATGACCTGCATTTAGCTTTTGCCTCAGATGGTGATCAAACGGATCTTCGCTTACGCAACTCAATTTGACCTTCATCAATTTTTCCAACAGGGGGAGAGTTAAGATCTTTTTGGAATTGGCTAAAGTTTTTGCATTCAAAATCTGCTCGGTGAGCTCATCGCTATGAATGAGTGCGTGTTTAACTGCTTCAGCCCAACCGTTTCGCCATTCACTATCAGCTAAAGATTCTAGAAACTCCCGATCGATAACAATCCGGTCCGCTGAATAAAAAGTGCCAATTCTATTTTTCCAGTGAAGCAAATTGAGTCCTGTTTTTCCGCCAATAGATGCATCTACCATAGCCAACAAAGTTGTTGGAATATGAGTGAGTGAGACTCCGCGCATATAAGTGGACGCCACAAATCCGGCAATATCCGTCGTGATACCGCCTCCGATAGCTATGATATGACTTTGCCTGTCAACATGATTAGCACACATAGATTCCCAACACTTCACCGCCGTTTCGATAGACTTTTCATTTTCATCGGCTTCCAGAATAAAACAGGGGATATCGGACCAGGTACTTACCTGATAAAGCTGCTCCACATTTTTATCTATTAAACAAAATAGTTTTCCGCTTTCCTGTTGACTGAAGTATACCAGCCATTCCCGAGCTGATCGGAGAAGAATATCGTGATGAAATAAGCTTTTATTATTCATTCCATATAGAATCTACACTCCAGGCTTCCGCTCTGCATTTAAAAAGGGGTTTTACCCGGGCCCAGGTTGAAGAAAAGAGTTCACTTTTTCGATAGGCCTGAAGATCCTCCTCTTTCTCCCATTGGCTATACGTAAAAAAAATATTAGGATGATCTTTATCGCGAAGTAAATCAAGCGACAAACAACCCTCAAAAGCCCTGATTTTGGGCGCCGATGCGTGGAAGTATTCCAGAAACTGCTCCTCTTCACCCGAAGAGAAAACCATTTTGACTATTCGTAACATATGATTAATAGAATTCGATTTGTACGGTATCATTTAGCCTAAGGTCCAGTAAGTCTGTCGCACGATCCAAGTGAATCGCTATTTCCAGATATCCCAGTGAATTGAATCGACATAAGGTGTCCCCGACGCCTTCCTCGGCATAGTGCTGACTGACATAGGTGATGGGGTCGAACCGTTTAAAATACAATGCAAATTGACGACCATTTCGCACGCTTTCATAGAGCTTTCGGGTAATATTCGTGATGACATTTCCATACTCGTCAATATAAATCACAGTACCACGAATCGTTTTCTCCCTAACTACAGGGTGAAGGTTAATGCGTTCGTCAAAATTGGTACATTTGGGAAAGCCTCTGAAAGATGAATTTCGGGCAATATGAATGGCTGCATCTGTCATGACTTTACCCGGCCAACGGCCCAATTCATCCGTGCTTCCAATTTCGTAAACTGGGAAAGACGCTCCCTCAAAGACGAGTGAAAACAGCCCATTATTGGGGCCAATAAAGTATTGATTTGCCATCTCAAATGCAATCCAAGTACTTTTTTCAGCATAAAATGCATTCACATGGACAATATGAATACTGTAGTCCGGGAAGTCTTTATAACAAGCTTGCAATTGATGGGCGGCCTCAATTCGGTTAAAATGTGCCACCTCATGTGTAATATCTACAATTTGTGCATTCGGGCATCCACGTAGGATCAAACCTTTCATCCTGCCTACGACGAAATGATCTTTTCCGGAATCCGTAATTAATGTAAATAATTTAGGCATAACCAACTACACATTGCTGATAACAAATATACAATTTAAAATACAGGAAACAATTCTCCTTATGTCATGCTCATTTTTCGCGCATAATCCACAGCAAAGTAAGTAATAATCAGATCGGACCCAGCTCGTTTTAAGGAAATCAAGGTTTCGGGTAAGGCTGTATCCAGGTCTAACCATCCCTTGTCGGCGGCAGCTAAGAGCATTGCGCATTCACCACTCACGTGATAGCAAACTACAGGAAGTTCAAATTGTTCTTTTAAGTCACTTATGATATCCATATAATGGACAGCAGGTTTCACCATGAGATAGTCCGCACCTTCACTACTATCCAGGCTGGCTTCTCGGAAAGCTTCCCTGCGATTCGCTGGATCCATTTGATAGGACTTTTTATCCCCAGATTTTGGCTTCGAATCCAGGGCATCCCGAAAAGGGCCATAAAAAGCACTTGCGTATTTTGCTGTGTAAGACATGATCCCAACATTACGAAATCCTTTATCATCCAGGGCTTCCCGAATCGCTTCAACCCGGCCATCCATCATATCTGATGGGCCAATGACATCAAATCCGGCCTGAGCCTGAGCAACTGACATCTTTTGTAAAACGATTAGGGTTTCGTCGTTAAGGATGTGTCCATCTTTAACGATTCCATCATGCCCGTCGGAGCTATAAGGATCCATAGCTACATCGCTGATCAGCGTAATGTCGTCTCCAAATCGAGTTTTTATCTCTGCCACTGCCTGAAGGTAAAAGTTATCTGAACGGTGACTATAAGTAGCCATAGAATCCTTTTTGTCTTCGGATATGACGGGGAAAAGAATAAATTGATGAATTCCCAGCTGTAAGGCGGATTCAATATACTCTAAACAATGATCGACAGACAATCGGAACTGCCCAGGCAAGCTCTGTATTTCATCCTTCACCTTTTTTCCTTCGGAAATAAAAAGGGGTTGAATAAGGTCATCGGTGGACAGATGAGTTTCGGCTACACTTTTGCGAATCGATGCTGATCGTCTCAGTCTTCTAGGTCTGTATTTCATTTCTTTTTTCCTTTTTTGGAATTCGAGGATTTGGCTTCGGGAACCGGATCATATCCATGTCCTCCCCAGGGATGGCATCTTCCAATGCGTTTTATTCCCAAAATTATCCCCTTGAATATCCCTCGCTTTTCAATGGCTTCAATCATATATTGTGAACAGGTAGGGACATATCTGCACTTGCTACCCAAATATGGAGAAATAGCACTTTGATAGACTCGAATGGGCCAAATGAAAACCTTTTTTATCATTTTAAGCATTTTATCGATACGCCATCGCTCTGATTCGTTAGTAATCTGAGCCCCTCCGGTTCACACCCCTTTAATTTAAAAATGTTTTGTTGGTCCTCATAAATTTCATGAAACAAACGATGTTTAAGGTGGTATTCATCTGTCTCTTCCGGTAATCTCCAGTAAAAATAGATCCAGGTAGCCATATAATCATTTGAGGGCTCCTTACCTAAATACTCCAGCTTCATATAATCGCCGGAAAGCGTTTTAAACCGAAGCACATCATTCAGGTAAGAAATTATAAAATCATCTGCCTCAGCCCATTCGGACTCCGTATTCAATCTGGGCTTTGGAGCTCCCCTTTCCTGTAAAGCCAATTCTAAATCATCCGTAAAAACATGGAGAGAAACTTCAAAGTGGTGCTCCTCAGACTGATAATCCATTGTAAGCCGAGAAACATGAAAGTCATGGTCAGATTCTGGGGATATTAGCCCCAAAAACAATAAAAT
>CAZVFU010000075.1:0-10470 GCA_964626595.1 uncultured Saprospiraceae bacterium | reverse complement strand
GGAGCTTCGTCGGTCAATGATGAGGACTATTTATAGTTTGTTTTGGGATATGATGTTAGAAGGTCTTGAGGCCCGGCGCGTAGGCCCCGCAAGGGGTGGTAAGGGAGCCCCGGCGTAAGGCGGAGGCTGTCCCGAGGAACGCCGAAGGCGTCCTCGAGGACGGAACCCCTGGACGACCCGACCCTCGAGGTCCGCCGCCAGGCGGAGCCTCGGGGATGCGGCCAAATTCCTATCATTTAAATATATCTATAAATTGACTTTGGCGGATAAAATGAAATTTCTTCCGGCACCTGATATACCTGAACTATACGGCCTGTATCGCTGATCTGTTAAGTTTTCCAGACCTCCACTTATCATCCATTTTGGGGAGAGCTTTATAAGGAAGTTGAAGTTTATCGTGTACCAGGCGGGCGCATAGGTGTTTCCGTTCTGATCCAAAGCGTAGATATCCGTTTTACCTCTTTCACTAATTGCCAAATCGCTGTGCTTGAACTCCCCTTGATATTGAGCATTGAATTCCAATGTAATCCTCGATGTTTCGTATTTCAATCGGCTGATGCCAAAAAAAGGGGGAACATGTCGAACAGCGCTGGTTTCACCATCCTCCGTTTTCTCTATGCCGTTTTGAAAATTCACATCTGTTATAAAGTAAAAGGGCTCAAATACTTGAAATTTGATACCCGCCTGGACCCCATAAATAGTGGATTGAGCCGCATTTTGAATTTTTTGGACCTGACTGAGCTGACCGTCATAAAATATGCTATCTCTGCCGTCAAGCGTGGCATTTCGCCGAACAAGTGCCTGGCGCAGTTGAGTGTGATACAGACTGAAGTCGACTTCTATGCGTTCTCCGATCTGGCCCGCAGCACTCATGTCAAAGTTATAGGCATATTCAGCAGATAGATTTGGATTGGGTAGAATAATAGCGCCGGGTTCGGAATCAAATATTTTGCCAATATCATCAACATTGGGTGCTCGAAATGCCGTGCCCAAATTTGCCCTGAACACCCATTTGTCTGAAGGTCGATAGACACTACCCAAACTTCCTGTGAGCGATCCATTTTCAAGGTTTGTTTGCCGAAAGGGGAGTGGGTAGAATTCGAGATTATTTCGAAAATCAGCATTTAATATGAAGTGGGTATACCGTAGGCCACTATTCAGAGACAGCTTATCGTTGATTTTCCATGTTTCGTTTCCATACACGCCAATGGATGTCCAATTCGATTGAGGATAACGGGAGGGCCCGATGACTTCTTCCGCAGTTACAATATTCCGGGAGCGCCCTTTTGAGTGTACATCGTTTCGGACATATTCTGCTCCATAATTCAAGGTATGGGAAGGAGAGATAATCTTTTTGATATCAAAGTTGATTGAATACGCCTGTACGTTTTCTTCTCGAATTCGGCGATTTACACTTCCAAAATCTCTGTCTATACGGCTTTCGTCAAATGATTGGTGCGCTATATGGATCTTGATCTGGTCATACCACCTTGAACGGCCGGTATAATTTATCTCTAAATGATTCATGAGCCATTTCTGAGGGCCGTATTTCCACTCTGCATATCTGGGCTGGTCGTTTCGCATGCGATTATGACGGTCATATCGGCCGAACGAAGACGTCGAAGAATAATGAAATCCATAGGTAAGGTCCCAATTGATATGCGGTTTGTATCGCAGCTTTTGCATTACATTGACCTGAGAGTAAGCCGATGGAATTTGAAGTAAAGGATTATCTTGTTCAATGACTACGTCTCGATCCTCTATGCGACGAACATTTACCGTTTTTAGATAGTCGTTAGGCCCGTTTCTCCCTTGTCTTAAGTGGTCGTAGTCCCAGGAGCTAATGCTGGTAACGCTCGCCCATTTTTCACCCTTTACCTGCAAGTCGAGATGGCCAGTTTGTTCATTACTAGCAGAGGAAAAACGTCCCAATACACTCCCCTCAAACTCCAATGCATCCGTCTTAGAGAAGGTCGGGTTTTGGGTTTGAAAGCTCATGACGCCACCAATCGCATCGCTTCCATACATGACGGATCCGGGACCGAAAATAACCTCAGTGGATTGAAGGGCAAACGGATCTACATTTATGACATTTTGGATGTTGCCACTTCTGAAAATGGCTGTATTCATACGCACCCCATCTACGGTGTAAATCAAACGGTTTGTGGCAAAACCGCGAATCATGGGACTTCCTCCTCCTTGTTGGCTTTTTTGGATAAAGACCTTTCCGCTTGTTTGAAGCAGGTCTGCCGCGGTTTGCGGATTTTCAAGCAGGTTGTCGGCCTGAGAGATAGTGGTGATGGATGTAGACACCTCGCTCTTTTTATCCCGAAATCGGGTAGCAGAAACAACAACCTCTTCCAGATTCAATTGAGAGGGTTCCATGGCCAGGCGAAACTCCGCCATTTTAAGCTTGTGGTAAGTTAGAATAATCGGTTTATATCCAATAGCTCGAACCTGCAGTATAGCGGCAGAATCGAGTACAGAGATTTGAGCGACTCCATTGGTATGGGTGAGCCAGGACTGTTGGCTCTTACTGTGAATGATTTCCGCAAATTCAATGGGTTCCTTAGAGCGCTTTGAAACAATGGTTACTTCTTGAGCCGTTGATATTTGCAAGCTCAATACTCCAACAATAAATAGAAGCAAAGTCCTCGATGCCGCTGTCCATTTGGAGAAGAATAATTCTGTTATCATAGATCTGATTCACAAACTGAGTCTAAGGTATGTACTAGACTTTACATAGGCAATTTTTGGCGGTAGGAAGGGTAGGAGGTTTAAGTTGGAAATGAACTTTTTTTGCATTTCAATGTATTACTTGTATGAGTTTAACAGCTGTATCAGTTCTCGTTTTCATTGCTGCTTTAGTTACCTTAGCATTGGCAGCAATTTATCCCGGCCCCACCTTTATTTTTATTGCCATGGTTATGTTTGGTTTACTGGTCATGATTCAAACTTACCGCGTGTTAGTTGACAATGATGAGTATCAGCCTTTGGATGAGGGCTAGATTTTAATTTACACTTATGTGTACTAAACTTCTTTTTCTATATTATTTATTTCCTCTACAAGTTTAGGCTGTTTCTATTCGAAATGCCTTTCCCATACCCCTCCCATACTGCGTCTATTTCGCCCTGCGGGCCAAAGCTTTTCCTTTGTTTTACCTGACTACAATTATACCCAAAAGTGATAATCAGATCTCATCATTCAAACTGCGTTACTTTGAAAAACTGCTCAGGTTTGACGGGTGTCCATATGATAAATAGTTGATTTCTAGCAAATTATTATTTTATCAACTTATGAATCTTGTAAAGTTTATGAATAGTTCAGGTTAAAGCCTGATGAAAAAAGGTGTATATTTGAATTAATGTCAAGATTGGGCAAAGAAGAAGAAACCGAAATTTTACAAAAAATACGGGACGGAGATCGTTCTGCTTTTGAAAAGCTGTATGATGCTTATTCTGCTGCCATTTATGGTATGGTAACCAAGATTTTACGGTCTGAAGAAGCTGCGGAGGATGTCACACAAGATACCTTTGTAAAAATTTGGAAGTACATCCACTCTTATGATTCCCAAAAAGGGAAATTATTTACCTGGATGTTGAATATTGCTCGCAATACCGCTATCGATGCATTAAGAAAAACTGGGAATGTGGGGAAACCCAAAATCCAAACCTTCGATTCAGCCGTACATATATCAGAGGGAGGAAAGACCGAGAGTCCGGTAATAACTATTGGACTTAGGGATTTCGTCAATAAGCTGTCTCCGGAATACCGCATTATCGTGAATTACATTTACTTTAATGGATATACCCAAAAGGAAGTAGCAGAAGAACTGGATATTCCTCTGGGTACGGTCAAAACGAGAATTCGGAAAGCGGTGCAAGATTTAAGAAAAATATTTAAGCTGTTGTTGCTTTGGATATAAATGAATACATATCGTCAGGAATACTGGAACAGTATGTTCTGGGAAGTGTTTCTTCGAAAGAGAAGCAAGAAGTAGAATGTATGGCATCCATCTATCCGGAAATTAAATCTGAATTGGAGGCTCTGCAGTCGACCCTGGAGATTTTTGCTCTTCAATCAGAAGTGTCCCCACCTCCCAAACTCAAAGGGGAGGTGTTGCGTGCTATCGCAGAAGTTGATCAAATAAAAGACGATGACATCTCATCTGCATCCAAAGTAGCTAAACCATCAAGTGATCATGCCCAAGTAATCAGGTTGAGTCGCAGGTGGGCGGCTGTAGGCGCGGTTTTAATTGTTTCTTCCCTGGCTGCTTTGATGTTTTTCAATTATGAAAGTCAGGAAAACTTGATCGCCCTTAAGGATGAACTCAATCAAAATGATCAAATAATAAGTGAACAGGCCCAAAATTTGGAAGCGCTTCGTCAGGATTATGGTCAGTTGGCATCGGTCAATTCGGTGCTTACGAATCCCAACACCCAGCGGGTTGAAATGCAGGGGACAGAAATGTTCCCCGACGGTGTAGCTCAGGTGTATTGGAATACCGAAGATCAACAGATTGTAATGGACCGTGGCAATATGCCACCTCCGCCGGAAGACCAGGATTACCAGTTGTGGGCTATCGTAGATGGAACACCGACCAGTTTAGGCGTGTACCCCTGGAGTGAAGAATCCTCGGAGCCTGCGTTTATGTCAGGCGAAATCGAAAAGGCTTCAGCTTTTGCAGTGACAATAGAACCTAAAGGCGGAAGCGAAACGCCGACTCTTTCCAAGCTATTTGTGATTGGGGAGGTTTGATCGCTATTCCTCCCTTACTTTTAATTTACGTTCTTTCCTCTAAGTGCCTCCACTGATGGAGCAATCTTTTAATTTCTGCTTTTTTCTTTAATTGGTTTTGATTTCCTCGCTAAACGGTCTTGCTTGATATGATGTAAACATATAAATGCATAATACAAATTCGTATTCTGTTGTGCATTTTTAATTCCTATCTCATCTCATGGATAGATGAGAGGCCTCTACACAAGGTCCTTCATTCTTGCACCTATTTATCGCAAATAGAATCGCTTGCCGGGAGTTCCAATTATATATAGTATGACATAGGGATAGTTTCATCGCCGCTGCATAGAGCCGAGGGTAGCTATTCATAAGCTACACACGATCAGTCCTTTTTGCACGTTTGACCTGATCCCAAACCTATTCTTCTATAATCTAAATCGTGAGAAAATGAGAAGGGCTGAGTTGTTATCGCCATCGGATAAGCTAACTCAGGATCTAGGAAACTATTTCTGGTGTTTATACGCCTCAATACCGCTCAATCGCCCGCAGTAATTTTTGCTTAGATTTTAATGCGAGAGTCATTTATGTTTGTTCTGAGCCTGAAAAGCAATGATGTGGAGGGCAAAATGATCAAGAAATAGTCTGTAATGATGCAATGCAAGTTTCACTAGATTACATGCCTAGCCATGGGATCTGGCAAATCCCTATTTTATTTCCACTATTCAATATTGAGATGTACACCATAAAAAAAAGCAGGCCAGACGAGCTGACCTGCTTTGTAAATAGAATGAAAAAAAGGAATTACTGCAAGACTACTTTTTGGGTAGACATAAGCTGTCCATCGATTACCCAATAAAAAACATATAGTCCCGAGGCATTTGAGCCAAATTGATAGTCCTCCTGCCGGTTTGTACCGGACTGGGTCATCGGTAGAATATCAATGGTTTGTCCAAGTGCATTTTTCACAACAACTTCACTACTAGCCGATGATCTGCTCCCTCGCGGTTGTTCCATTTGAATCTGAACACTCCCGTTACTTACAGTGGGGAATATGGTAAAATCGTATCCCCGAGCAGAACCCGCGATTTCATTTGATGTCGTCGTACCATTTTGTAAAGTCAAGCTTGCAGCCTCACCGGGTATCATAACTGAACCATCTGAAGTCACCACTCTGTGGAATAGGGTCGTCGTATCAGATAGCCCAACATTCAACAATTCTAACAGATTTGCTATCTGTCCGAAGCTGATTTGAAGTGAGGTCTGCTGGCCTACATTCATTAACACTGCTGTACTATCAAAGGACTCATCCGAAGCTAATTCCCATAGGTAAACCACTTCATTTTCATCCATGCCTTCATCAGCCCAAGAAATGTTAACCATTTGCGCTGTATCACCTTCGATGGTGATCTCACTTCCATTTGCAGGCGTGAGTATCTCAGTCGAACTTGACGGGAAGAAGTTGATTTCTTCCAGAATCTGCCCTCGAAGTTCTCCTCCGGGAAAACCCCGGCTGTGAATATTGAAGTATCGGTTTTCATCCATAAGTCCCTGCACATCCATCATATCTGCCTCGAATGAGTTTTGAGATGCCAAGAAGGTTCCATTCATACTATCTGCAGTCAAATTTGTTTGAATAATGAACTCAATACCTCCATTTTCAGCGGCACTACCTGCATGAATATGCACACCACCAGCTATATCGGTATTCAATGGCGATTGCAAATTTTCGAATCCACCACTTACCATGACGCTATTCCTGTTGACTTCAACAAGAGCAGATCCACTGGCTTCACTTTGGATGGGTTGGACCTCGTTTTGACCATTAAAGGTCGCTCGCATATACATTTGAGCCGGAGGTAAAATTTGACCTCTAATTTCTCCGGCCGGGAAAGCCTGAGAGTGCACATTTACGTAAAAACCACGGTCCATCAGGGCGACAATTTCACTGGCTGTCCATTCATAGTTATTATTCTGGACTCCGAAAGTTCCGCTTGTCAAGCCATTATTGAAATTGGCTGAAATCAATCGGATAACGGGACCATTTGCACCGGCCCAATTGCTGTGAATATGGATTCCTCCAGCAATCGTGGTATCGACAGCAGCAGATAAATCCGAAATGCTTCCGGATAAAAGCGCCTGATTACGGGTCATTTCTAAAATTGCCATGCCCTTACCATTCGTGTTAGCGGGTTGCGGTACCTGAGCGACACCACTCAAGGGCGCATAGAAGTACAGGCCTGCTTCCGGCAACACTTGTCCTCTCAATTCACCTGCAGCAAAATTCTGAGTGTGAAGATTGGCATAAATGCCTCTACTCATCAACTCCTGGATTTGCATCTCGTTCAATGAGATCTGATTATCGCTCGCCTGGAGCATGGCCCCCTCTAAAGAAGCATCCATAAAGTCAGAATTAAGAACGACGGCTACCGGCCCTGTTTGTCCAGCACGTCCCGCGTGTAGGTGAAATCCACCAACTATCGAGGTATCTACAGCTGACGTCAAGTCGCCATAAGATCCGGATACCGTCAACTGGTCATCATTCAGTTCTAATTTTAACCCGCCGATTCCCAAAGACTTTGCATTGGGTACAGCTTGACTACTCAACAGCTGCGCATTAAAGACTATTTGTGACTCGGGTAGTAGCTGACCTCGTAACTCACCACTCGGTATATTCATTGAGTGGATATTGAGGTAAATTTGTCGTTTCATTAGCATCTCACCTTCCTGCGAGCTTAAATCGTAACTGTTTTCTACGGGTGAAAAAGATCCAGCTAAGCTATCATTGGCGAGCTCCGGCTGAAGTGAAATCAAAACCGGTCCATTTTGTCCGGCGAATCCGTCGTGCAAATGAATTCCTCCGGCTACATTGGTAGCTACATTAGAACTCAAATTCTGAAATGCGCCGTTGACCTGTAACATTCCATCTTGCCATTCAGCTAAAACCTGTCCATTCCCCGGACTCATGGCCGCCGGAATTTCATTCATTCCTGACAAATGGGCGCGAAATGTAATTTGGGAATTAATATCCGTGAGCTGTCCCCGGATTTCTCCCCCTGGAAACTCAGTTGAGTGTACATTGGCATAGATCATTTTCTCTTCTAATAGATCCCGTTGGTTAAGCTGGAAGGTTATGCGATTATTGGCAGATAAAATGCGTCCAGACGTCAAGTCCATGGAAGGCTGTACATCCAATGGAAAAAGGACAGGACCATTTTCGCCGGGACGACCTTCATGGAGGTGCATGCCTCCTGCAATATCGGTTGCGAGCTCTCCCTGTAATCCCTGAAAGGAACCGCTTGCGATGATCTCTCCATCGTGCAGCTCGAGGGTGACGGCACCTTTTGCAGTTGTCATAGCAGAAGGCACTTCATTGCTTCCGAAAAGCTTGAAAAAATAGTAATCATCTGCATCGGGTAAGATCTGTCCCCGAATTTCGCCTTGGGCCCATCGTTCAGAGTGTATATTGACATACCATTCCCGGTTTCGTAAGTTATCAATTTGATCTGAAGTCAAGGTAAATACATTATTGCTCATGGAAAATTGTCCACGAGTTCCGAGCGAGTCAAGCTCAACATTTAAAGGGAAGATAACAGGACCGTTACTTCCCGCGAGTCCCATATGGATATGAGCACCGCCTACAATATTTGTGTCCACGGGGGTTGACAATCCCGAAAAGGTCCCTGACACTATAGCTAAATCATCTACCAATTGGACGTTCAAAGCACCGGATGCGGTGGTCATCACCGAGTGAACTTGTTGTCTTCCTGTAAGCGCTACTTTAAAGTTATCCGCGTTTAGAACTTGACCGAACTGACCTCGTAACTCTCCATTAGGATATTGGGTGCTGTGGATATTAATATAATACGATCCCAGAGTAAGATCCATTTTTTCATCCGGACCGATGGAAATGGTATTATTCATAGGCGAAAAGACTCCTCCTTCCAGTTCCATATCGATGGAGGGCTGGAGTAAAAATTCTACCGGACCGTTTTCGTCAGCATTTCCACTATGAATGTGAATACCTCCAGCTATGGTGGTATCTAATTTGCCAAAAAGATTTGAAAATGATCCGGTTACCACCAAACTATCCGTATAAATCTCGGCTATGGCAGCTCCAAATCCAGAAGTCATGACCGGAGGTATCTCCTGATCACCACTTAGGCTGATAAATTGAAGCTGCGGTCCAGCCGGCACGATTTGGCCGCGCAGTTCACCTGCAGCCTCGGTAAGGGAATGAATATTGACATAGAGTTGTCTCAGTTGAAGACGTTCGAATGTGGCTGGATCCAGGGCAAATCGATTGTCTTCGGCCCGAAATTCACCCGATCTTCCATCCGCTGAAAGCTTAATATTCAATGGGAATATCACCGGTCCATTTCGACCCGCCGGTGCGGTATGGATATGGGCTCCACCGACAATCGATGTATCTACAGCACTCATCAGATTCTCAAAAGAACCCTGAACAACAAGTGTGTCTCCAGCAATGAGTTCCAGACTGACTGAACCTGTAGCTGGGGAAGATACATCGTGGACTTCCTGTTCTCCAGAGAGTGGCGCGGTATATGAATTCTGCGAGAGTCCCTGCACTCCATATAATAGAAAGAGTAGAGACAAAAAAAGCGAAAATTGAGTAAGATGTTTCATCATTTTTAAGTTTTGGTTTAACAACGACATTCTTCGTCATTGATATTAAATTCACCATATGTACGGCCCGAATCGGAGTTCGGATTTCTCAAATGCACTTTTTTTTAAAAAAACCTGAAAAAGTCCTGTTTGACTGTATTGTAAAAGCGTTATTTGATTTTTCTAATAGGGCGTGACCCCGAGGATCCGCCAATGGCGGATCCTTGAGGGTCGGGCTATCCGCTCATAGTCAGGGGCTCATCCCCGGGCATTTTCCAATTATAAAATTCCGGTACAGTTTTAATTACATGATTAACAGAGCTTGTGTAGTATTTATATGGACCGCGTTCCGCGGCATTTCGATCCGTTAAGACGGATCTCAAGCTGCGTATGGCTTTATTTGTCGCTACGTCCTCAAGGTCGCCACAGGCGACCCTTCGGACCGCTTCGCCTGTGGCCGGCTCGCCGAGGCTGTCCCCCTGCCTACCGCTTCTATCCCTCACGCGTAAGATTGCGTATCTTAGTGGTATGAGGTAGAATTATTGGGAGGTATGGGTAATAATGCGAACCATTTAGATTTCGCTCTCAATAGGGGTGTAGTATGGATACAGAATAACGAAACAAATGAATAAAGAAGGTATTCGAACCGATCCCGACGGCAAAGCTCGCTGTGCCTGGCACCAGGGGCACTCAGATTACATCAAGTATCACGATAAGGAGTGGGGCAGACCCGTTGAAGATGACAGGCGATTGTTCGAAAAAATTTGCCTGGAAGGGTTTCAGGCGGGGCTGAGTTGGTTGACCATTTTGCGGAAACGAGAAAATTTCCGTGAGGCTTTTGCCAACTTCGAAGTTGACCGTCTGGCACGTTTTGATGCTGCTGATGTACGGCGTTTGATGCAAAACAAAGGTATTGTCCGGCACGAGGGTAAAATCAAAAGTGCGATTAATAATGCTCAGAGAGCTTGCGAACTTATTGATGAAGTGGGATCTCTATCTACCTTCTTCTGGAGTTTTGAACCTCCCGAAGAAGAGAGGCCCGACGGATTCTCGTATAAAGAATTGGAGCAAATAACGAAGAGCCCAAGTTCTCATCGATTGAGTCAGGC
>CAZVFU010000074.1:0-10655 GCA_964626595.1 uncultured Saprospiraceae bacterium | reverse complement strand
CCTCCCCGCGTCAGCGATGGGAGCCCGGCCCCGATTCGCGGCCGCCCAGAGGCGGGCGTGTAGCGGGGAGATGCCGGCACCGCCGGTTAGCCGATAGCGGGCGACCGTAGCGACCGCGGCCCGACGAGCGCAAAGCGCTCTCGAGGACGGGGTGACGCCCTAAAATTAAAATAAAAAATCTAGACAATCTCGCTCCCGATCTACCTACCAGCAGTGCCTTTCGACTTTTGACTTTCTACTTTTTCCTTTAACCTTGAAATTATTTCTCGCCAAGACGCAGAGGCGCAAAGCGCTCATTCCGTAGCGAATAGCGACACATCCACGAGAGCTACTTTTTCCTTTTTCCTTTCACCTTAAACATTCTTACATATTCAGATAGTGCAATAGCATGTCGTAGCGGTCTTTCAAGTCACTTTCGAAGCGGGCGGGACCGTGCAGGGCTTGGATGTGGAAATCATGGCGCTCAAAGGCGGAAACGATGGAGCCGATTTCGGTTTTGTTGATCTTCAATGTGACGAGTATATGGGGACTCTCCGGCATTTCAGTGACAAAACTGCTGAGGATGACGGCGCCCTCACTTTCGACATGGTGCGCGAGCTCTACCAGGCTGTAATCTTGCTTATGCAGGCGAAGGACTAAAATACTGCCGGGCTCGCGAAAGGCATAAGATCGAGCGTAATACTGCATGAGGTCCTCCATGGTAATGAGTCCGATGTAGGTGCCCTCTTCATCGACGACGGCGACGGAGGTGAGTCGGTACTCGGCCAGGTAGGTCATGAGCTCAAAAATGTGGGTGTCCTCCTGAACGGTGGGGTGGTTGATGCTGAGCTCATAACTCCCAATGGGTTCTTCCGCCGAGTGGGCGTAGACGTCCTCCTCTGACAATAGACCTAATACCTGCTCGTCATTGATGATGGGCAGATGCCGGAGGTGAAAGTCGGCCATGTATTGCAGTGCCTCCTCCCCGGTGTCGGAGGTTTTTAGAGGCATGACGGCTGTCGATATGAGTTCTCGTGCGTTCAAATTGTTCGTGTATTTCTAACAAGATAAACAAGATTTCGCTGAAAAGGGTTAGCTGGGGTCGGAATTTTTCGTTCCCGCAGAGGGTTTGATCGTTTTTTTGAAGAGCTTATCTTTTTTTTCCTGAAATTCTTCTTGTGACAGTATGCCCTCTTTTCGGGCTTTGGAAAGGGCGTGTAGCTGCTGAAACAGGGGTTGGTTTTCAGCCTTGTCCATGTCAGGATTTTGACCTTCCTCTAACTCTCGTCGCTGATCTATCCACTGGGGCTGTATCCGCAAATAGGCCAAAGCGGGATGGTGATCAATCTTATCGAATTCGTCAAATCCAAGCTGAACTGCCGAGCCGAGGTGTATCCAGGCGGGATCCTCTTTTTCGAGCCGGGCGTAGGTACATGCTAGATTGAAATGTAAAGCGACGTCTTTGGGGGCCTGGTCAAGAGCCCGGCGAAAACTCTCTGCCGCATCCTCTAATTCGAAGGCTTTGAAATGTAAAATACCGCGTTCCTTAAGCTGGGTCACCTGACGTCCACTTGAGGCAGAGGAGGATTGCTTTTTTCGTTTGCGACGCAAGGGGAAGCGACGGGGATGACGATAGTCTTTATCGTTCCACTGTTTGTTGTATTTGTGATTAAAGCGATCGTAGGACATAAAAAGAAATACCATAGCGTCAATGAATCCCAGAATAAAGCTAATTCCGGTCAGGGCTAATGCGATATACAAGATACCCAGGCCATTTTGGCGCAGATAAAACCGGTGCAGCCCCAAATATCCAAAGATCAGGGCGAGCAAGAAGGCAATCCATTTGTTCCGTTTTTGATTCATATGGGAACGGGTCGAGGTTGAAGTGTACGGGCGGGCGTGATTTGGCAACTTAGAATCGCTACATCATCGGGGTATTCTTGATTTCCGCGAAAGTCGTCAAGTGCTCTTTGGAGCCGCTGATTGAAGGTTTCTGCCCGGCAATGTCCGTGCTGAAGTACAAAGTCTTTGATGCGCTCGTGCTCAAAGCGCTCGCCTTTTTCGTTAGTGACGTCAATGAGTCCGTCGGTGTAGGCCAGCAACATGGCATTGCCCCGGTAGCTCAGGTGTCCGGTTTCGACAATGGGTAAGTAAGGTACTGCTCCCAAAACGGTGGAGCCGACTTCCAGTCGCCGAATGTGGTTATCTTCAAACAGCATGGGCGGATTGTGGCCGGCATTGACGTATTGAATTTCTTGTTGTTCCAAATCGACCAGTCCAATAAAGAAAGTGATAAACTTATCGCTTTGGGTGATGGCGTAGATGTTTTTGTTGAGCTCAATAACAATCTCACGCAGGGACTTGAGTTTGCGCACGGCCAGGCGCAGCACGGCGTGAAAATTAGCCATGAGTATGGCAGCGCCCACCCCTTTTCCACTGATATCCGCGATACAAACGATAAATCGATTCTCAGTGAGTGGGATGTAATCAAAGTAGTCTCCGCCAACATTAAAATGAGGCTGGTAAATGCTGGCCATATTGAACCGTTGCTCTTTGGGGAGCGCATCGGGAATGAGCATTTGCTGCACTTCTTCGGCCAGTTCCACCTCTTTGGCTAAGCGCTCCTGCTCAATTTGCTGCTTGAATAGCCGTTTATTTTCGATCGCTACTGCAATCACATTGGTGATGGTCGTAATAAACTTCAATCTGCTTTCGTGATCGTGAGGGCCTACCCAATCTCCGATGAGGGTATAGGCGATGGCGCTGTTTTTGTGAAAAACCGGTATGATCAGGTTAAACTCCTGCAGTAAGCGCGTATCATTTTGAGTGATGTAATGTTGCTGCTTGTATTGCAGCATATTATCGATGAGCTCGGGCTGATCCAGAGAGAAATCCACATTGAAAGAAATTACACTTTTCCACTCTTCATCCTCTTTAGTGAAAAGGGCCATTTTCGATACATCCATATCAGAAGAGAGAAAGTACCGATACATGTCGAAGAGCCCTTGTGAGGAAACGTTCTCATTAATAGCCTGAGTAATATTCAACAGGCTGGAGAGTTGTGTTTCCCGAAGTTGCAGTTCGCGCTCAGTTTCTTCTCGCGACTTATGACTTGTGGATACCCGGTCTTGTGAAGCAAATGGGTTCATGGAAATGAAGTTAGGACTTTCTTTTTAGATATCAATTCTTTCCCTATACAAATTGTAGGAAAACAGTTGGCTTTACTTAGGGCTTTCGCTCTCTGAAACATTTCCATCATAGTAATTAACAAAGTTCATATGGAGGGTGGCAATTAAATCGGATTCGTCTTTCTTGTTATAAGCTGAGGGAAAAAATATAGAAACCAGCCCATTGAGCCAGGTGCGCTTATTGAGTTTGACGTAGAATGGAAACGGGCGCCTGAGGTCGTTACCTTCGGGGTCAGTTACGACTAAGGCCTCTACGCCGAAATGTGCCGTAGAACGTGTTTTTCCCATCCGGATGCGGTACCCTTTTCCGGGCAAGTCCGCTGAAGGGATCGGTTCAATCTGAGCGAGGTTGGTGTCCGGCGGCTGATGGCGTAATTGAAAGTCGTAGATAAACGCATAGGGGCAAAAAGACCATATAGAGTCAAAGGCCTGTCTGATATTGGTATGATACTCCTCTCGTTCGGCAATAATTTCCCGGTACATTTCATCGTACCTTTGCCGGGTCTGTGCAGAGGCTTTGGGCGACTGTCGCAGGCGGTGTAATTCGTTGAGTTTATTAAGCTGGGAAGGTAAAACAAAGATAATGTGGCCGTTTTTTATCTCTTTGATATGCTCAACCGCGGCTTCCTGATCTTTGCGGTCCTGAGCTACCCCTTTTTGAGCAAAAGGCGCAACACCGAGAATAAATCCCATAATAAGAGGGAGGAATATTTTTGAAAAAGTTTGTTCTGACATAATATTGCAACTTATGGAATGCGTACTATATTATGTGCGCAAATCCTTAACACAAAGAAACGGCAAATGAAGCAAAATATCGACGTTCAGGCGTTAAACGAGAAAATTTACGCAGAAAGTGCGTTTTTAGAGCCTCTTCGGCAAGAGTGTCAAAAAGTACTCGTCGGCCAGCAAGAGATGCTAGACAGCTTACTCATTGGCTTGTTGACGCGGGGTCACATCCTTTTAGAGGGCTTGCCCGGCTTAGCGAAAACCCTGGCGATCAAAACCCTGGCTCAGGCCATCAATGGCGACTTTTCACGTATTCAGTTTACCCCGGACTTGCTTCCGGCAGACATTGTGGGAACGATGATATACAATCCGGCTGACAATGCGTTTTCCGTCCGAAAGGGTCCCATTTTTGCCAACTTTGTCCTTGCAGATGAGATCAACCGTGCGCCGGCCAAGGTGCAGGCGGCTTTGCTCGAAGCGATGCAGGAGCGCCAGGTGACCATTGGGCCCCAAACATTCTCTTTACAGGAGCCCTTTTTAGTGTTGGCTACGCAGAATCCGATTGAGCAAGAGGGAACGTATAATTTGCCCGAAGCGCAAGTCGACCGATTTATGCTCAAAGTGAAAGTGAGCTATCCCAAAAAAGAGGAAGAGCGTATCGTCATGCAGCGGGCACTCCACCCGAGTGGAGAGTTAGTAGAGCCCGTGCTTGAACCGGACGCTTTGCTCCGTGCCCGGGAAGTGGTGCGCGAAATCTATTTAGATGCTAAAGTCGAGCAATATATCCTGGATCTGGTTTTTGCCACCCGAAAGCCCGCTGAATATGGATTGGAAAAATGGGCGCCGTACATTGCGGTTGGAGCATCGCCGAGGGCAACGATCAATATGGCCTTCGCGGCTAAAGCGGCGGCCTTTATGGATCGCAGAGGCTACGTCACTCCCGATGATGTGAAAGCGGTCATCTATGCGGTACTTCGACATCGGATCGGCTTATCCTTTGAAGCGGAAGCCGAGCAGCTTCAGTCCGAGGATATAATTGACCAATTGGTAGCGCAAGTTGAGGTACCATGATCTGGCGCAGTCTCATTTGGTGTCTCGTTTTCGGTTTTTGTCAGTGGAACATCACTGCTCAGAGCTTCCAACTGCACGGTCATATTCAGGGCGGTTGCGAGGTAAAAATAATTGGCAAGGCCAATGAAAAGCCCCAGCAGTGGGAAGGGCTTTGGATGTCTCCTCAAGATACGTTTTACTGGGAAGGCATAGAACAGGGAGATACGCTGTTCGGATTTATGGCTGTGGGCGACAATATAGCAGCTAATTTTTACTTTCGACCCTACGCGGGCGATATTTGGGTCGGCGCCTGGCAATCTCGTGTTCACTTTGCCTCCTACCCTCTCTTTCTGAGAGAGCGTCCCTTAGATGAATGGAATTATCACTATTTATCGGCCGATTCCATCGATGGTCAAATATCAGATTTGCGCGTTTCCCGTGTGGCCCGAGGTCAGTGGCGCGGACATTACTGGAACTCCGAAACAGGCGTTTGGGATGATTTTGATTGGCTTCGCGGCCTGGGGCACTCCGGACCTGATGAAATCAGCTCGATTTTGCAGTCGTGGGAGGATAGCGACAGTGCCCGCACGGGCTACCCTTTACAAGTACATCGCTATTGCGACCCTACGAGCTTGACGGAGATCAGCTTTCCCCAACTTCCCTACCCGCAAGTTACGGACAGTCTGGAGGACTGGCACCTCAATTGGAAACGTCAGCTCGACCGGCAGCAAGACAGTTTACTCCAGGTATCCGAACATACGGAAGACTACGAGCAACTGTGGCAATGGAAAGCATATGCGTTTGTCGACATTTACAGCGACAACGAAAAACTGCTCTCCTTTACCTTACACAGTCGGGATTTCACCGGGAAAACACGAGTGGTAAGTTGGCACTATTTGCCACATAAAGAACGTTTTACGACCTGGGATGATCAAACTCGACGCAGCGAAAAACTACTTCGTTTTTTTGAAGAAACGGCTGGGCCGAAAGCCGCTTGGGTGTTTCATCCCGCAGGTCCGGTTGCCGTGCAGCCGGCGCGAAAAGGGGGAGGTATCGAAACGCAATTTCTCCCTCATGATGAGGTGAAAGGGCACTATTGTTGGTTTTCGAGTTTCCGATCCCTCAAATAAGAAATGATCCGAAATGGAGACAGCTGAATTATTAAAAAAAGTGCGAACTATCGAACTGAAGACGCGCCATCTGACCGATCAGATGTTCTCCGGCGACTATCAGTCGGCATTTAAAGGGCGCGGAATGTCTTTTAGTGAGGTACGGGATTATCAGTATGGAGATGACGTCCGGAATATCGACTGGAATGTGACAGCTCGGATGGGGTATCCCCACGTCAAAGTATTTGAAGAAGAGCGGGAACTCACCGTCATGCTGCTGGTGGATATCAGCCCCTCCACTTTTACCGGTCAGGGTCAGGTGCAACACGAACTATTAGCAGAACTGGCGGCAGTAATGGCATTTTCCGCGCAAAAGAACAATGATAAGGTCGGCTTATTACTCTTTGCAGAAGAGGTAGAGCTCTTTTTGCCGCCGGCCAAGGGAAAGAAACACATTTTGCGCATTATCCGGGAAATTTTAGCTCGACGGCCGCAAGGAAAAGGAACGCAAATCCAACGAGCCTTAGAGTACATGAACAACCTCTTACATAAACAGAGCATCGTTTTTCTGTTCAGCGACTTTTTCAGCCCCCCATACGAGACCATTCTCCAAATCACGGGCAGACGTCATGATCTTATCGGTGTTTACCCCCGAAACCATCTGGAGCGGCAGCCCCCGGAGAAGGGGTTATTTCGCTTTCGAAATAGTGAAACGGGGCTCATGCAATCTTTCGATATGAGCTCGGAAGCCCATCACAAAGCCTGGGTCAACCATTTCGAGCAGCACGCTGAGGACACCCAGCAACTGTTCCGAAAGAACAGCTGTGAGCTGTTGAGCTTTTTTATGGAGGATTCGTATATTCCGTTATTACATCAATTTTTTAATCGACGCGTGCGATGATTCGATGGGTAAGTATTTTGAGCTTTTTCTGCATCGCGATGTCCAGTTTGTGGGGACAGTCGGGTATGGAAGTAAGTGCCCGTTTGGATACCAACGAAATGCGTATTGGGGACAAAAATGCACTGCACATTGAGTGGTCCGGCCCCCACACTTTAGAGCGCATCCAAATCGGAGCCACTGCCTGGGATTCAATCTCCGGGCTAAGCTGGTTGAACGAGATCCCGGTAGTGCATGAAGAAAAGGACAAAAGCCACAGATACGTCAAGCGACTGCCTTTCACCGTTTTTGACACGCTGCAGGCTGAGCTCCCCACCGTTCAATTGAGCTGGGAAGAGCAGGGAGAAACGCAGGAATTGCAAGTTCATCGCCTCATGCTGGTGGTTCGCCCGCCTACACCCTCCACCGAGGATTGGGCGCCGAATGAACCCATCATTAGGGAACCCCTGCGCTGGGAAGATTACCGACTTTATATATTTGCAATCGCTTTTCTTATCGGCCTCTATTTCTTGTATAGATATTACAAAAAGACTGTCGTCAGTAAAGAAGAGAGGATTCTCGGCGACCCTCCACTGGATCCCCACGAAGAGGCATTCCGGGCATTGCGAGACCTGGAAGACCGGGGTCTGCTCGAAGGCGAACAATATGAAGAATTTCAGCTCGAACTCAGCCGCGTTGTCCGTCAATTTCTCTCTCGCAAATACGAAATGGCAGCCATGGAGTCGACGACCCGCGAAATTATAGCTCAGCTCCAAATGACCCCCTTTCCCCGAGAGCAGGTTGCTACGGTCAAGGAGTTACTTTCCATGGCCGACCTCGTCAAATTTGCCCGAGCCGAGGCGCCGGGAGATTTTCACCGACGCATGCTCAGTCGAGCCTATCGACTTGTTGAATCCACCAATACCTACCGTTCATGATGGGGAGCACAGACATATTATGGTCTTCACCGAACGTCTTATGGCTGATCCTACCCTGGACGATCGCGGCGGTGATCTATTTTTTGCAACGATCCCGGAAGGAGGAACAAGCGATTCCGGTCGCAGACCTTCCGACTCCACCCCCCCGAACCCTGCGTCAGGTTCTTGCTGTATTCTTACCGATTTTACTTTGGCTCTCGGGTGCCTTTCTATTGGTGAGTCTGGCGGGTCCATACGAGGAAGAAGTGGAGGAAACTTACAATGGAGAAGGTATTCAAATCATGCTTAGCATCGATGTATCCGCTTCTATGCTGGCTCGCGACTTTGAACCCAACCGCCTGGAAGTCGCAAAAGATGTTGCGGCATCTTTCATTGCGCGACGGCCATTTGATCAAATTGGGATTGCCGCTTTTGCCGGGGAAGCCTACACGGTTTCACCCTTGAGTACAGATCCGGCCAGCTTACAGCAGTTTATACATGAATTGGAAGTGGGACAGATCAAGGATGGAACCGCCATTGGCATGGGGCTGGCGACCGCCATCCAGCGCATTCGGGAAGTGGAGTCTCCAAGCCGGATTGTAATTTTGCTGACAGACGGGGTAAATAACAGCGGTTACATTCAGCCGCGTACGGCCATTCAAATGGCTGTAGAAGAAGGGGTAAAAGTTTACACCATTGGAGTGGGTACCCGCGGGGAGGCGCCAGTCCCTTATGCGCGTCGGGGAGATTCGTATTCGTATCGAATGGCTCAGGTCGATATTGATGAAGAGCTTCTCGAGGAGATGGCAACAGCTACCGGAGGTACGTACTTTCGCGCGCAAAATGCTGAGGAATTAGGGCGCATTTATGATTTGATTGATGCGTTGGAACGCAGCGAGATTCAGGTAGAGCGCCAGTCGCGCGAGCTTCCCAGACCCCAGCCCTGGCTGGCCCTGGCTTTGGGATGCTGGCTGGTTTTTATGATTACACATTTTGTTATCTTAAAAATCTATCCCTAATGATTGAATGGTTGCACCCCGAGTATTTGTGGTCGCTTGTATTGCTGATTCCCCTTGGATTCGGCCTCGACTTTATTCTGCGCCGCCGGCACCGCAGACTATCTCAGGACTGGCCGGGAGACTCCCATGTGGATACGCGCCTGCGTCGCTACCGCCTCGTCGGTTTGTGGACCTTGTGCGGCTGGGCGGCTATAATCGTCGCATTAGCTGGTCCGCGATCGGGTGAACAGGCCATCGAAAAAGAAGTGGAAGAGCGTCAACTGGTGTTTTTACTCGACATTTCGAAAAGTATGCTGGCCGATGATGTCAGCCCCAATCGAATCACCATCGCCCAACGCATAGCAGAGGAGGTGAGTCAGCGCGTAGCCCAGGATCGGGTGGGGCTGATCGCCTTTGCCGGAGAACCGTACATGATTTTACCGCTGACACGCGATCGAAAGTCTTTTACGACCTTTGTTCGCAATACCGATCCGAGCTCGGCTTCGCTTCAAGGCACTGAGACCGCGCCGGCTCTTATGCTGGCTCAGCGAAGCATTGGCGATCTGGATCCCTCCAGTGTACATTGTATTATTCTATCAGATGGTGAAAACCACGAATCAGATGCTTTGGATATCGCTCAAAGTATGGCGCAGTCCGGCATTCATATTCACACGGTGGGAATGGGAACCGCAGAGGGGTCTCGGATTCCCATTCAGGATCAGAGGGGATTGCGCTACCTTACCGATCGGGACGGGGAGGCTGTTGTGAGTCAACTTCAACCGGACTTTTTGCAATCCCTCGCTCAGGCGGGTGGCGGGCGATATTTTCCCTACGAGTCACTATACAGCACAGCGGATCAACTTTCGGCCGAAATCACCTCGGTAGAGGGAAAAGCCCGACGGCTGATGCAATTTAGCAGCTATTCATACCATTATACTTATGCAGCTGTTTTCGCACTCTTTGCTTTAATTGCTACCTTATGGATATTATGGGACTATCGATACGTTTAATTTTGGGAATGCTAGCTTTTGTCGCGGTCTCCGCCGTGAGCGCTCAGTCTGCGCACCAGGAGTGGCGCCAGGCCGACAAATTATTCGATAAGGAAGAGTACAATCTGGCTGAGAAAAAATACAGTTCAGCTGCTGAAAAGCAATCTGACCCGGCCCTCCACTACAATTGGGGCAATGCTTTGTATGAGCAGGAGGCTTATGCGGATGCCATCCAACAATACCAGCAGAGTCTCTCTTTACCCGATATGGACGAAGATTTGCGATTTAAAGCCCACCATAATAAGGGGAATGCGCATGCTCGAAGCGGAGAATGGGAAAAAGCGATTGCGGATTATCAGGAGGCGCTCAAATTGAATCCCGATCACGATCCCACACGGGAAAACTTGTGGCGGGCCATGCAACAGCTTCCTCCCCCGCAGGAGCAACCTCAGCAGGGCGACAGCTCCGAGGAATCCGATGAGGAACAGGAGGAGCAGGAAGGCCAACAGCCCAACGAGATGGATAGCGAAGCAGATAAAGACGCTCAAGCTGATGAAGAGCAAATGGACGGCGACCGACCCCTCAGCAAAGAAGAGTTGGAGCGCCTGATGCAGGCTGTAGAACGAGAAGACGCCCGCGTTCAGGAATCGCGACGTCGAGAGGGCAAGGCCAATAAAAAGCGACCGCTGAAGGACTGGTAGGGGGATTTTGGCTTTTAGCTATTAGCCATTGGCTATTGGCTATTAGCTTACTTTTTAGTTGTTTAAGCGTTTAGGCGTTTAGTAATTTAATCGTTTAGCCGTTTATAGGTCAAATTAAACC
>CAZVFU010000073.1:0-10676 GCA_964626595.1 uncultured Saprospiraceae bacterium | reverse complement strand
CCCTATTCCGGGTGAGGGATAGTAGGGGCCGCGAGGAAAACGAGCGGGTCCGAGAATCGCCTTTGGCGAGCACGAGGACGGAACCCCCGCATAGCCCGACCCGCGAGCGCCAAAGGCGCCTCGGGGGGCACCCCATAATAAATAGTATACCCAGACGTCTTTCACCACTCTTTCCAAAGACCATCTTGCTTGCCCCATTTTCGCAAGTCTTCCAGGCCCTGTTCCAAAGTTAGTGGCGGCCGCTGTTGACGAAAGACGAAATAATCGTGCAATGCTTGCTCTATAGGTACAGCCGGAATGGCAGTATCGCGCAAATGATGCATGAGTTTCATAAAACGAAAGGGATGAAACCATCGGAAAATACGTTTAGAAAAAGCTTCCGCGGATCGGGTGTGGCGCGCGGTCTCCATCCAATGATCCCAAAGGCCCTCCTTTTCAAAATAAGGCCGAGAATGAATGGGCAATGCCTGCCATAACTCCTCTGGCTCAAAATCTGTGCGCGATAAGGCCGATATAACATTTTTCAATATGGGAAGGCAGGCAAAATCATAGGTGAACTGGGCGTGGTTTTCCAATCGCTCCATCATCGCGCGACCCGTGCCAAATGGAACCCGCTTCGAAATCCGATTGGAAGGGTAAACTTTACTATTTGAAGCGTGAGCTACGGTCCCATTCAGCTGACACTTTTGAAGAAAATAGAAATCTTCTCCGGCTTTTCGCTGATTCATTCCGCCGATCTTTTGATAAAAGTCGGCCCGGACACTCAGGCAGGAGCCAATCGGCTGCATGGCGTGGGGATACCCACACAAATACTGAAGATGATGGTAATACCTCAAATGCGCCTCGTATTCGAAAATGGCCACATCTAAAAGTTCTGATCCGCTAAGGGTGAGATGCTCGAATTGCATGACGGCGGCATCAATAGCTGTATTTTTATAAATTTCGCTCCAGCCTTTTACATAATCTTTTCGGACGCGACAATCCGCATCTAAACATACCAAAATATGCGATCGATCGGCACCGCACTCCCCCACTGCCCGATCCATGCCGGTTTTTCGTGCATGCCCTACACCCGCTTTCTTGTGCCTGACCTGCGACAGATGGATCACGTCCAATGAAAAACGAAAAGGCAATGCCTTGAGCTCTGACAATTGTGAACGATGGTAGGCTCGAACCGCATCACCATGGCGCTCACTATCATTTAAAATGACATAAACTGAGAGGGAAGCCGGAAATTCTACATATGCTTTTTCCAGATCCCAGAGTGTATCTGCAATATTGGGTTCGTGATGAGAAGGTATAATAATGCTGATATGCATAAAGTTCCTCATTTTAAATCCATGCATACAAATATATTGTAGATCGGCCACTTCCCCTGAACGGATTGATACCCATTTGGGATAATATGCATTTCAATCGTAGAACCAGCGAATACACTATAAAAAGGAAAGAAGGCCCACACAGAAAACGCTTTAATTTCGTTTTTGTGACAAAATAGTAAAGGAGGTCCTCCGATTTTTCTGATGTTCCTCTTCTGTGCACAACTCGCAAAGACAATCGACAACAGGAAGTTCTTCACCGAATCCCTGGGCTAATAAGCGTTTGCGATCTATTCCCTTTTGAATAAGATAATCCACCGCGGACTGAGCGCGTGCCTGAGATAGTTCTAAATTGTAGTCTACTTCTCCCCTACAGTCCGTATGTGAGTTCAGTTGAATTTTAAGATCGGGATTATCGGACAATAATTGGACCAGGGTATCCAATACTAAAGCCGCATCCGGACGAATATTAGATTGATCAAAATCGTAATAGATGTTTTCAAGTACGATTTCGGTGTCCATAATTTTCTGTGGCAAGACAATTTCTACCAGGTATACTTCATTTTCACTTCCGGACAAACCCACGCTAGAGAAAGTGGTGGATTTATTCAAGAATCCGTCATCAGAGGCCAGGATGAAATAAGATTGATTGGGTTGAATGGGGAATTCATATGATCCACGAAAATTGGTTTGGGCGGTTTGGATATCTCCATCGACAACAATATCTAATTGAGCTCCTGATAGTGACTTTCGTTCTATGATTCCACTATTGGGATTATTCGGTTCGCGGTAGACCTCACCCTTCACGCGCACTTCAAGAGCAATATTAGATGAGACCTCCTCAGGAATACTATCCATTTGGGATGGGGTGCGAGAGAAAAGATAAATGTCATCTGAGCCTTGAGAACTGGCGCGAGAACTCACGAAGTAACCGGATTGTCTCTCTCCTTTCTGATTAATAGGTATATAGGACATATCATCCCCGCCGGAATTAATTGGATAGGGCAATGGATCTGGAGGTAGCCAACCTAATCGGGGATGATAGTGAGTTCGGAAAATATCCAATCCACCAAACCCGATGCGGAAATCAGAAGAAAAATATAAAGTATCCCCATGCAGGCTTGGATACATTTCTCTGCCCATAGTATTGATCCGGGATCCCAGATTTTGGGGTTGTCCCCAGTTTAAGTCAGAATAGTCAACCACCCAAAGATCCTGAATTCCTATATTATCCGGATGGTCTGAGCTGAAGTACAAGCTATTGCCCTGCGCACTGAAAACGGGATGTACATAATTAACCTCAGGCAGCATAAAGGGTAAGGGCTGTGGCTGCGACCACCGACCATCGATCTTGGCGCTGTAATACAATTGACAATAATAATCGTAATGCTGCTCTGAGGGAGCGCAGCGCGTAAAGACGAGTTCGACCCCATTCGGATGAAGAGCTAAGTCTGCTTCATGCTGCTTGGAGTTGAGAGGAATACTCAGGGGTTGTGGCTCCGGAGCACCAAGAGGCCATTCATAAATATCCATGAATTTCTGCCCGGTCCAATTATATAAGTCGTTTCCACTACTCTCTCTGCGATCAGAAGCAAAATATAATACCCCATCGTGAATCCCCAATCCAAAATCCCGATGAGGAGAATTGAAGCGCCAGGGCTCAATATGAACCGAATCCCGATCAGAAGAAGTCAAACGCTGCTGGATTAGACGCGTCCGCACCAAAGCGCGGCGATAGTTTTCATTGGTAGGTTCTTCGCGGTAGAGCTGCTCAAAAACATCCTGAGCCATCGGATACTTTTCCAGGCGCACCAGAGCCTCCCCGGACTTAAATAAGGCTTCCCGACCGTATCCCATTTCGAAGGCCTTTTCGTACCAATACAAGGCCTCCGTCCAGTCATTCATTTTTTCCTGAGCACGACCTATCAAATACGCCTTGCGGGCTTTGGCTTCGCTATACGATGCCTTTTGCATTTCGTCCTTCAGCATCTGGGCAGCGAGATAATACTGCTTGTACTCCAAAGCCATTTCACCGGACTCAATCTTTTGCGTAGTAGAACAGGAGCCTAACCATAGCGTGGCTCCGACTAAAAACATCAGAATAATTATAAAACGACTATTCATTATGGAAACATAACGAAAAAAGGGTGCACTACTGTTGCAGTACACCCTTTTTTTTCTTTTCACAGCAAATAAAAATTTACGCTGTTGTTTTCGTTGTCTTTTTCGCAGATTGACTGGATCGGCCACCAGATAAATCTGGGGTCAAATCAGCCATTATCGGAGAGGCCACGAATACAGAAGAGTATGTACCAATAACCACACCCAGAACAAGCGCAAAAGCAAAACCTTTGATGCTCGCTCCTCCAAAAACAAAGAGGATCGTAACTACGAGTAATGTAGTCAATGATGTTATTACGGTACGACTAATCGTACTGTTAATGGCCATATTCACCACCTCAGTTTTGGATCGACTCGTGTAGGTATTTCCAAACTCCCGAATCCGGTCAAAAACAACCACGGTATCATTTATCGAATAACCAATAACGGTCAGCAAGGCCGCAATAAAGGCCTGATCAATTTCAAGGGAGAACGGCAACCATCCATAACCCAACGAAAAGATGCCTAATAAGATCAGCGTATCGTGGAATAAAGCGGCAACGGCTCCCATACTGTACTGCCATCTGCTAAAGCGGATGAAAATGTACAAGAATATCAAAACCAAAGCAAAAACAGTAGCATAGTAGGAACTCGTTACGATATCTTCCGCAATAATTGGACCGACCTTACTAAAGCTGGTGACGTGCGTTCCACTTACATCAGAACGCTTAAATCGTTCGTACTCTAGATCTCCGCCAACCATATCGTTAATACCCTGATGAAGTAAACTCATTACTTCGTCATCAATATTATCACCAGTCTGGTCAATACCATATGCTGTTGTGATATTATAGGTGTTTCGGGTATCGACTGCTTTCACTACAGGCTCTTCACCGTATACTTCGGTTAGATTTTCCCGCAAGGTCTGTGCATCAACTTCCACCTCATCGGCAAATTCAACATTATATGAATATCCCCCTTTGAAATCTACCCCCAATTCAAATCCACGGGCGAAAAAGGATCCAATACCTGCCAGGATAATCAGGCTAGATATGACATACCCAATCTTACGCTTGCCTAACCAATCTACCTTCGGATCGGTAAAGAAACCACTTGAAAAATTCGTTTGAAGAGTCAGATTCTTGTCTTTCGCCAGCCACCAATCGATAACCAAACGAGAAAATAATACAGCCGTAATGATTGTCGATATAACACCAATAATCAAAACTACAGCAAATCCCTTGATCGGTCCAAGACCAAAGTATGCCAAAATAATGGCCACTAAAATAGTGGTGACATTGGCATCAATAATCGCAGAATAGGAATATTTGAATCCGTTGGATACGGCAAGTTTCAGCCCTTTCCCATCACGCAGTTCTTCTCGAATACGCTCGAAAATAATGACGTTGGCATCCACGGCCATACCTATTGTTAACACCACCCCGGCGATACCCGGCAATGTCAATACCGTCCCGTAGGAGGATAAGGCGCCAAAAATGAAAAATAAGTTGGCAAACAAGCAAAGAATAGAAACAATACCACTTCCTCCGTAATATAAGATCATAAAGACCAATACCAAAAAGAATCCAATGAACAAAGAGTACATGGACTTGCGGATATTATCTGCTCCCAGACTTGGACCTACTACCGATTCCTGAATGATAATGGTTTCAGCTGGTAGTTTTCCGATCTGTAGGATATTCGCTAAATCCTGTCCTTCCTGTATAGAAAAATCACCTGTGATCTGACTATCGCCCGAAACAATAGGTGAACGCACGGCGGGCGCACTTACAACCTCATCATCGAGTACGATCGCAATTTCGCGATTATTGTCCTGGGCTGCCTTGGTGGTCATATTGGCCCACTTTCTGGCACCCTCCTGATCCATAGAAATAGATACGGCTACCTCACCTGAAGTTGGATCTGGATTTGACCGCGCTACGGTAATGTGATCGCCTTCCAAAGGGGGCTTATTCGGTCCACGGGGCATTTTTAACGCATAAAGCTGATAGTCTTTGGTCAATAGTCCGGTCTCAAAATCACGAACGGGATCTGCTGACCATCGAAAAGCAATATCTCTTGGAAACAAGCTCTTGATTTCAGCTTGTTGCAACATGCTCATGACAGCATCGCGCTGATTGTCACGAGCGGTTCCCATCACAGACAAAGGCATCATAACCCCTTGCTCTGTAACGCTGTTGAGCGTTAATTTTTCAAACAGGGGACCTAACTGTGCATTTAGTCCCTCTCGTATATCATCGGTATCTTCGGCTAGAAGATCGTCTATATCTGACACCTCTCCTGTATCTGAAACTTGTCCTGTATCAGAAAGAGTCTCAGCTACATCTTCTTCCATAGACGTCTCTTCCACAGCGGGCTCATTTGTACTTTGCGCCGTGGTGTCTCCATTGGAAATTTCTTCTGCTTTGCGCAGTTTTTCGTTGGCAGCCATAAAAGCTTGACGAATCCCGTCATCGTTGAAGCGATAGATATCCCAAAACTCGAGCTTTGCAGTAGCCTGCAAATATGAACGGGCACGCTCTCGGTTATCCACACCTGGCAACTCTACCAATATAAGATCCCGACCTTCGTCCAAAGATACATTGGGTTGTGTCACACCGAACTTGTCGATACGATCTTTCAGGCGCTTAAAGGTAAGGTCTACCGTTTCATCAGCTCGATCTCTCAAAATGCGAATGACGTCCGCATTTGAAGTCTCGAAGTTGATGTCTTCACGAAGGGAAGCGTTTCGGGCAAAAATACGAGCCAATTTATCATCCGGAGCTACTTCTTCAAAAGCTTCACCGAAAAGGGTGATGTAGTCAGATTGCGTGGCGCTCATCCGCTCGCTAGCCATCTCCAATGCTTTTCGAAAGTCCGGATCACTGTTTTCATCTGCCAGAGTAAGTAAAAAGTTTTCCAGGTCAACCTGCAAAACCACACTCATTCCGCCTTTCAAATCCAGTCCCAGAGCTAATTGCTGAGACTTGAGTTCGTTATAGGTAAACTCCTTCAATAATGGAACCTTAACGATCACTTCATCTGAGATGGAATCCAAGTATCTGGATCGAGCCTCACTGTATTGCTGCTGATACGCTAATTCATCATCAATGCCTGCAGCTCGCTGCTCTGCAAACTCTTCTGCGTCTTTTTCTACGCCCCGAGTAGGCAATAGATACAAATATTGTATGGCACATACAATGGTGAGGACCACCAAAAAGAACTTAATAATACCCTTTCCCTGCATAATTTATGTACTTCTAATTCTGGTATAGGTTACGTTAAACGCCGCAAATATAAGTGAATTATTTACATTTAGTTAATTCTTATTTGTTTTCTCACCGATGATAAAAGTCTACTCCCTAATTCCCACGTCAACAGGGCGTACTACTCCAAATTTACCACTGATATTGCAATTGAAGAGTGAAGTTTCGGGGCATCTCCAATAAGCCCGGACGCAAACTGTATTCGCGATTAAAAATATTCCCCAACTCTCCCATCACCCGCCAATTCTCCCAGACATAACCCAAACTCACATCCCATCGCCAAAACGCTCCGGCATTCGAAGCCCGGTATGTCTGAAGTTCGGGGATGACGAACAACTCTAATAGTGCATCTACGGCCACCATGTCAGAATTATACAATCCACTAAGACCTAACTGCCAGGGTCCCCTATTCCAACTGGACTGCAAAGTGAGTTGATGGCGGACCCTATACTTTAGAATATTTTCATCGACAGAAGATCGAGCCTGAATATCTACATCAAAATTTCTATAAGTAGGGTCGATATAGGTATAGCTCAATAAAAAGTCACCGGATAGCCCTCTCACTTTATAATCTCCCAAAGCACTAAATTCAATTCCACGAATATCCGTGTCACCAATATTGATGGCCTGAAACCCCAATAACGGATCGCGAAGACCAAATTCGATCATATCATCATACTGCATGAGAAAAACATCCATGCGCAGGATAGACGATACCCCACCCCAGGGAACGACTTGCTTGATACTCAAATTATAAGTCTCACCTATTTCCGAGACTAAATCGGGATTAGGTGAAATAAGCGTCGGCCCCAGAGGCGTGGCAATGAACTTCTCTGCTATAGTCGGAAAACGGTACCCCTGCCCCCAATGAAAGGAAAGGGCCGTTCCTCTGATAGGCTCATAGTTTATGCCGGCCGAAAACAAGGGTTGCCATTCTTCCGCATCGGCGTCGACTTCATCTCCATCAAATTCGATGACACCCGGAAACTGAGCATTATACTCCATGCGAACTCCACCTATGATCCGAAGATTAGAAAGGGGACGACACTCATATTGCGAAAAAAGAGCTGCATTATGCGCCCATAATCTCTTATCACCAAACAGCTCTGCCTTGCTTTGAAAAGATTGAGCCGTAGCCCCTCCAATCCATCGATCGCGTCCACTAAATAAGGGATGACTATATTGATAATTCATTAGGTATTGCTGAACCTGACTGCCCCGGTCATCATCAGAATTGTTCTGAGAATAAAAGAGCCGTCCCTGAAGGTAATGTTGCCGACCATCAGCATAGGTTCGCTTAAAATAGGGATCTACCTGGGCACGGATGATGTCATTTCGGATAAAACTCGAGGAGTCTCCAATATTGGCTCCAGCTGTGGCATCTTTCCAGTATAGAAAAGAAGCACTCTCCGATCGATTGACCAGGGTGTGTAGTCCGTATTCGACACCCCGCTGCGGTCGATATCGGGCTAAATAAGCAAGTCTCCCCCGCCGCTTTTGATAATCGCGCCAGTGGTTTTGTTCATTTTCCCACCGCACACTGCCCTGCCAGTGAAATTTCCCTTCCATATGCGCATGCGTAGCATGTCCCCAATACGACATCCGCGGTCCGTCATACCATTGTTTGTCGGGATCCGATGTCCCCCCGACCGCGCGGCTGGCCAGCAAAACCTCTGAAAAGGTAGTATCGAGAAGCCGCGGCCAGGTCTGCATTTGCACTACGCCATTCAAGGCCGCTGAACCGTACAATACGGTAGCTGAATTTTTAACAATCTCAGTACGCTGAAGTAGCTCAATAGGCAGATCATTCCAGCTGATCGTCCCTGCATCGGGCTGCAACATGGGAATCCCATTCAGTAAAAGTGCCACTCGACTCCCGGCGCCAAAGGCATACCCCGCTCCCCCACGAATACTGATCTGGCCATCAACAAGCTGCACTCCGGGCATCCGATTGATGAGTTGACTCAAATCAGGTGTGGTTCGATGAGTGGTGAGACTCGTGGGCATGACATCTAAGGGAGCTATGGCATCCAGTAAGCGCTCACCCATCCGGTTGCCCGTCACTACAGCCTGATCTAAGAGCTGACTGCTCATTTTCATACGAACAGTCAGTCGGTCCCCAGACTTCTCTTGAATAACAAGGTTTTGCTTTTCATAACCCAGATACGAAATTTCATAGCTGACACCTATCTGTGCCTGAAATACCCCGCTCTCATTGGAATAGAATACCTGATCCTCTTCATTTCGAATCTCAGAGTATGGCAAAGGAGCATCATCTCGACCGTCTACAATTTGCACAGATATCGAATCCTGGGCCCATCCCACAGAACTGATCAAAGAGATCAAAAGAATTTGATATATTTGATATACTTTGTTCATAGCCCTCAAATATAATCACTATGAAGCATTTCAACCTTTTTTTACTGACCTCGGTCCTCTTACTACTGGTAAATCAACTCCACGCTCAAACCTGCGAACCCAACCAAATGTTCGCGGACTCCTCAGCCGGAGTTTATCCGGCCCCCATTACGGATGAAAATCCAGATGGCGGCATTGATGAGCCCGCTTGTATAGGAAATTATTACGAGTACACCCTGACTGTAATCATTCCAGACTCTATCACTATAGACTTGTTTGGTCAGGAACTCAGTTTAGAAATCATTTCGGCCGATGTGCCCACCCAAGGCGCTATTGAGGGTTTACCTCCGGGGATTGATTATCTATGCGTACCGGGCAACTGTACGATGCCCGCGCTGAGCTCGGGCTGCCTGCTTCTCTACGGCACGGTGCCGGAAGGGACCTCACCCGGCAACTATGATTTATCGCTCGACCTCAATATTACTTTCGCAGGCTTAGGCACACAAAGTTTTGAATTTCCCGGCAGTGTATTTCCCGGAGAGTATTTTTTAACCGTACGCGAGTCATCCGATCCGGAGTGTATGACCAGCTCTTCCTTATCGCAGATTCAATCCGAACCCCTTATTTTTCCCAATCCACTTCCGGTAGGTGAAACTCTTCGGATCGCCAACGCCCGTAATTGGAAATCCGCCGACTTTTATCGAGCTGACGGAACGGAAAGCTATTTGAATATAGACTCCCCAACTTCCCTGCAAAATTTGAGTTTGCCTCCGGGATTATACTTTGTGAATATTGATTTAGGAGACCAAATTTACCGCCAAAAGTTGGTTGTTCATTAGATAGACGAATCGTAAGAAATCATATCGAGATTCATCAACGCCTCTTCTTCTGAGCTGACTGAAAGGTAATTGAGGAAGCCACCTGAAGATTCCGCAATGTGACGGGCAAAGGATCGCATAGATTCAAATAAGCGAGTCCCCAGATCGTGATTCAATTGAGATAGCACAGGAGAGCACTTTTCGAGTTCTTTGGAAATAAAGGCTTGAAGCTGCTCAGCATCGCGTGGAGCAACATCAATAGTGTCCTCAATTTTGGACCGAAACTCCTTGGATACATCCAGATAAAAAGGCTTTAGATCCGCATCGAACGAGTGCGAGCGAATGACAGCTATACGATGGGCATTCTCAATTTCACTTTGATCCAGATAGCCATCTGCAGATCCAATCAAAACGGTTATCATGGGAAACGCATCTACTAAGCGCTGATAATCTTCGGGTTTCAGTTCGTCTAAAGTCTTTAACATGTCTTATTATTTAGGGCTACAAAATTACGAAATCCTGTCCATATAATCACTTTATATACGTATCATCTGCATCGCCATTTTCAATTAATATTTTGGGGGTGTCCCTCGAGATCCGCCAAATGGCGGAACCTCGGGGCCGGGCTATGCGGGGGTTCCGTCCCCGAGAATCGCCACAGGCGTTTCTCGGGACCCGCTCATTGTATTCGCGGCCCCTACTATCCCTCACCCGGAATATGGGGCATAAGTTGTTTAATTGTTTAGTCGTTTAGTCGTTTAATCGTTTAGTTGTTGAATCGTTAAATCGTTGAATCGTTTGGTTGTTGAATCGTT
>CAZVFU010000072.1:0-11085 GCA_964626595.1 uncultured Saprospiraceae bacterium | reverse complement strand
TGCGTGAGGGGTACGGAGGGCGCCTTTAGGCGGTCCCGAGGTGGCGCAGCCCCTCGAGGACGGCACCCCGGAGGGGCCCGACCCCCGAGGCTCTAATGTTCTCATGGGCACGTACTCCAGCTCTGCCAGCGGCGGAGCCTCGGGGGGCACGCCCAAATAATCTTAACTCGCACTTTGGAAAGGAAGGCTGGACCTATCAATCGTCGTACAAAACGGGAAGGACCCAATTGTAGCGTACGGCAAATATGCGGATGAGGATGATGAAAAGGATGCAAGCGGAGAGAATGATGTATGAGGGCAGGCCGAAAGCGTCAAGAACAAAATATAGTATGGCGCCGAGGAAACAGGCCGTGGCGTAAATCTCGGAGCGGAATATGAGGGGTATACGGTCTACGAGAACATCGCGCAGGACTCCACCAAAGACGGCGCTGACAGTCCCCATCATGATGGCGATGATGGGAGGAAGGCCGACGGCTAGTGTTTTTTCCAGGCCAAGCACAGTGAAGAGGCCAATACCTATGGCGTCAAATAGGAACATGGTTTTGGTGAGGCGGGCGATGTAGCGTTTCAGGAAAATAGCCGCTAAAATACCTATGGCAATGGTGATGAGGTAGTGGAGGTTGAGCATCCAGCCGACGGGCGTGCTGCCAATCATGACGTCTCGTAAAGTTCCTCCTCCGATGGCAGTGACAAAGCCAAGAATGGCCGCGCCAAATACGTCAATATTATTATTGCGAGCAACGAGGACTCCGCTTATCGCAAATACGAATGTACCTGCAATATCCAAAATATAGATGAATATCTCCACAGTCGCCGATTACTACTCTTCTTCTAAAATAGCTGCGACGGTGGCAGCGGCTTCCACAGCGGATGATGAGGCATGTTCAGGCTTTTCGGCCGCCACATCTTCTTTGTCCTCTGCTTTTGGCTCGGTCTTTTCTTTTTCCTTTGAGGCGGTGTCCGGCTCAGGGGTTGACTCTGTTTCGGGCGCTTTTTTGTCGGATTGAATGCGTTCTGCTGCCGCCTGAATTTTGGCCTCTTCTTCCTGACTTCGCTTTTTTCGGTCGGACTCCATTTGTGCCTGAATTTTCTTTTTGGCTTCTTCCGCTGCTTGTTGTTTTTCTTTTGCCAATTCGGCCTGACGCTCTTTTTCGATCTCGCGCTCGATCTTATCTTCGAGCTCTTTCTGGGTCTTAAGCATGTCGTCCAATTTAGTTTGCTTGGACTTTAAGCGTTCCTCAATCATTTTGAGCTTGGCTTGCCGCATTTGTAATTCCAGCTGACCATCGGTTTTTTCGATGCGTTTCTTTTCAAATTTCAAATCGCTTTCGTCCCGTCCAATGGAGCTCTTCATCTTTTGCATGGCTCGCAGCAGGCCATTGTATCGGTTTTCCAGTCGGCCTTTGGGGCTGTTTTTGGTGCTCGCTTTATCGCCAAATCGCTTTTCCTTTACGACTTTAAAAAGGCCATCGAGCTTATTCCAGACATCCTGGCGGTGACGCTGAATAAACTTCGTATTGTTAAAGTCGCGCTGAATGGACTTTAATTCTTCAAAGAGAGGCTTGAGTCCTAGATTTTTCTCCACTTTTTGTTCAATGTCCTTGAGTGAGGCCATGAACTTTTCTTTGCGCTCCGCAGACTCTTCGGTAAAAGCCTCGTTCATTTTTTTCCGAAGGGCTTTCATCATATCGAATGCATCGTCGGTGGCTTTGCGAAGCTGAGTTGCCTGCTCACCAAAGAGGTTTTTATCGCGAATTTGCGTCTGCACTTTATTCCAAAAGGTTTTGAGCTCTTCCCACATTCCACTGTCGTAGCTTTCCAGCCGTTCAATGCGCATTTTAATATCTTCCAGTTCGGAAGTGTAAGCTTGTTGAAGTTTGCCGGACATAACGACAAAATTCCATTCGGTTTGGGCCCGGTTTACAAGGTCTGTTCGGTCGACCTTTACATCTTCTGGCAATAAGGTTTCGGATAAATTGAGCGGGCGCTCATAGGTTTTATGTTTTTCGGGAAAAGGGAGTTCTTCGCCATTTCGCCACTTGCTCATCATGTCCTGTGAGAAAGTCTCGGTCACCTGTTCCAATGGGAAAGCATAAATCTCCACTTTACTGTTCTCTTCCTGTAGATCAATTGCATATAAATGCTTTTCTTCGGCGGCATTCTCACCCCACAATACGAGTCTTCGTTTCATCTTCTTTTAATTTTCAAGTTCATTCCGGTTAAAGGCCCCGGATGTACCCGGTGCCTGTTTTTTTCTTATCTTACAAAAGCTGCGTTTCCAAAGATACGACCTTCTGAGAAGAATCAAAATAGAAGGCGGTTTTCCTCTGGGTAATCCTATGCATGGGATATCGTAAGTCGGGAAAAGACGAAGGGAATCTTCTGAAAATACAGTATTATTAGTATCATTGTTATCATAGTTGGAATGCAGGATATGAAACGGACAAATTTAATTGCGATTCGAGGGGTGGTTGCCTTGCTATTCACTAGCTTAAGCTTATCCGTTTTTGGTCAGTTTGCAGATGACTTTTCCTCAGGAGACTTAACTGCCTGGTCCGGAGATCGCAGTGATTTTGTGATTACTGATCAAGAGGAGCTTCAACTGAATGCCCAATCTGAAAGCCCTTCATTTTTGTACGTGGAGCCGCAAATTCCGCGTGACGCCTTGTGGGAGATGGAGGCTCGTATGACCTTTAACCCCTCAAATAGTAATGGCCTGGAATGGGTTTTGCAAAGTACTACTGCTGATCTTGACGAACTGAATGGGTATGGCTTACGATGGGGAGAAAGTGCTGATTCTGATGCCGTAGAATTTATTCGCTACGAAAATGGGAACTCGACGGTCCTTGGTCGGATGCGAGAAGGGGCGGTAGCTATAGATCCGGTTCAGGTTCGTTTTCAGGTTGTACGCTTAACAGACACCTTTACAATTGCCGCAGCATATGATGGGGAGGTGGAATTTAGTGACACACTTCGGGTCATAGATAGCGCCTTTGGCGGCGGCGCACAACTTGTATCGGGGGTGAAGTGCAATTTCACTTCCACCCGATCTGATCGCTTTTTCTTTGATGATGTTCGAATTGACCGATCCAGGCCGGATATGAGTCCTCCTGTTCGACGCAATCTGACGGTTACGGCGAATCAAATTGACCTTTTATATAGCGAGCGGATAGATATCAGCGGAGTGGGGGCGACTCTTTCTCCAGGTTCCTTTTCGATTGAAGTGGAGTTGAGTGGACCCGATACCCTTCAACTTCTAATTGATCCTCCCCTGACGCCAGAGGTTGACTATACTCTGAGAATCGAGGGGGTTACCGATGTAGCTGGAAATATTACTTCTGCTGAAGACATCCCAATCGTATTTTTTGAGACTCGCCCACCAGAACCCTTTGAGCTTGTCATAAATGAGCTTATGATTGCGCCCGGTAGTGAGACTTCCCTTCCCGAAGCAGAATATATTGAGCTCCACAATCGCACTGAAGATTATTTAGAGCTAAACGGACTTTTCTTGTTTAACGAAGCGAGGATAACTTCCTTTCCTGATGTTGTTCTGGAGCCCGGGGCGTACATTATTGTCTGCGAGGTTGGAGATGGAGACCTTTTTTCATCTTATGGACAGGTGGTGGAAGTGATGGGGATGCCGATATTGCGCAATAGTCAAGACTACATTCAGCTTTCGAATCAAGGCCAATTTATTCACGGGGTAGACTATACCGATAACTGGTATAAGGACTCGAATAAAGACCGGGGGTGGAGTTTGGAACTGATCAGTCCGCATTTTCCGTGCAGTGGAGAGCCTGCCTATGCAGCATCTTTAGCCCCTCTGGGGGGCACTCCGGGCCAGGCCAATAGCCTGAATGCATCAGATTTTATGGATCCGCTAAAACCCCTTTTAGTTCAAATTACAGATGACAATATAATTGTTGTCGAGTTTAATCAATGGCTACGTCGCGGGGATATTGATGTGGATATGCTATCTCTAGATCCAAACGATAATAATATTACAGAGGTCAATGTGGATGCAGCAGATCCTCGTTTGTTAAGATTAGAGTTGGCAGATCCCGTGGAGATGGGACAATTGTATACTTTAAATCTGGAGGGTAGTTTTTTGAATTGCTTGCAGGAGCCCATAGCTATGAGCCAATCTATTCAGTTTAGTTTGCCTGCTACGCCGGGGCCCGGGGATTTGCTAATCAGCGAGATCATGTTTAACCCCAACGTAGGGGAGAGTCAATGGGTGGAGATTTATAATCCAACTGATCGTGTTTTCGACTTTACTTATTTAGTATTAGATATTTTTAAATCTAGTGGCCAGGATCGCTTGACGATCAGCAGACCCAATCAGATTTTGCCTGGGCAATATATGGTTTTGACCGATAACCGCATTGAAGTGAATGAGGTTTATTCGGCTCCCTTTCCCCTACAGACCTTAGAGGTGGATTTACCTTCCCTGGATCGGGACACCGGGCAACTCCAGCTATGGCATGTTTTCGGTGCTGAAGCGACCTTATTGGACAGCAGCTGCTACAGTAACGAATGGCATTCCGGATTTCTAAGGTCTGAGCGCGGCGTATCTCTGGAGCGCATGCGCTGGGATGTTTCAGGCTGCGCCATAAACAATTGGCAAAGCGCGGCAGAGAGTGAGGATTATGGTACACCTACCGGGCCCAATTCTCAACAGGTAGAGCCGCCTGAGAATCTTGCGGATGGTTTTCAGCTTTTATCACCTACTTTTTCTCCTAATAGCGATGGAATGGAAGATGTAGCTCTGATCGAATATCAACATGGAGATTCGGATCGGCCCTTACCGCGAATCACATTTTCCGTATATCGCCCGGATGGACAACTGATAAAACAGGTGCACAATAACTATGGGCTCAGTGGGAATGCGCAGTTGGTTTGGGATGGGAGTCAGCGCGATGAACTCATTGCACCGGAGGGTTTTTACTTGTTATATATATCTACTTACGACGATGCCGGAGGTACGAGCGTATGGAAAGGAACGGTGTACCTGGTCCGATAAAAAAATGAATTATGAATGCTCTAGCCACCCGCATTTTAGCTTTTGATGAGTTGAATATTCGAGAATGGCACGACATTGTCCAATTGCGCGTAGACGTTTTTGTGGTGGAGCAGGAATGTGCCTATCCTGAAATTGATGGAAAAGACCTGAATGCATACCATGTATTAGGTTATGTAGAAGGTCAGATTCATGTGTATGCCCGAATCATTTTGCCAGGCAAAGAAGACCCATGCTACCATATTGGTCGCGTGATTGTACGCTCTGGGCATAGAAAAAAGGGCTTAGGAAATGACTTAATGCAAGCTTGTATGAGTTGGATTCAGAGACAAAATCCTGAAGCCAGAGTATGCGTTCAAGCACAGGCTAACTTAGAAGCCTGGTATGGAGAATTGGGTTTTCAGTCCATATCAGGTATCTATGACTGGGATGGGATACCGCATTTAGATATGGAAGCAAAGCTTTAATTTCGAAAGGATAAAGAAAAAGATAGATCGAATACCAGGCGACTACCCTAGAGAAGTAGCCCCTTACTTCAGATCAGCGCGAGCGTGCTTAAAAGCCTGAATATTTAGAGGAAAAGGATGAGGCTTCCCTCAATATATGTTCTACATCTTGAGTTTGGCTTTAGAAGATCGAACCTGCAAGCGTTTCGTGGCCCGAAGCCCAAATCAAGGGGTGAAAGAGGATCAGTGAGGGAGTGATTTATTGGAGTGGTGGCACTTCATCGGGAAAAGACGTGACTTTATCGAGAAAACCACCACTTACATATAGTACCTTGTAAAAACTATGTACTATGTATTGCAAGGTAACTTGTTTTGTTATATATTTGTGTTATGAAGATAGAAAACACAAAAGCACAAATGCGAAAGGGACTGCTGGAGCTATGTGTCATGTCGATCATCTCTAAGAAAGAGGCGTATCCTTCTGATATTCTTGAGGAATTAAAGGAGGCGAAGCTGATCGTTGTCGAGGGAACACTATATCCCTTACTAACACGGTTGAAAAATGCGGGCTTTCTGAGTTATGAGTGGCAGGAATCTCAAGCCGGTCCGCCCAGAAAGTATTACCAACTGACTCCCGAGGGGGAGACCTTTGTGCGCGAATTAAAACAAGCCTGGGAAGATTTAAAACATTCTGTAGAACAAACCATACCAATCTATGAAAAAGACAATTAACATTAATTTAGGTGGTCATCCCATCATCATTGATGAGGACGCCTTTGAGGTGCTCCATCAATACCTGTCACGAATCGACCGCTATTTTAATCAGTCAGAGGGTCGGGAAGAAATCGTTCATGATATCGAGACCCGAATAGCGGAGCTTTTTCAACGAGAAATGAAGGGGAAGAAAATAGTGAGTGTAAAAGAGGTGCGTCAGGTTATTGAAATCATGGGCGTGCCTGAGGATTTTGAAGGAGATACACCTGAGTCTTCTGGAGAGGCCCACCGAACCTCAGAGTTTACCGAAGACAAAAAAGCCAGCTATGATTCCGTGCCTCCTCGCGCTACAAAGCGGTTGTTTAGGGATCCGTCCGATAAGGTTCTCGGAGGTGTGGCTTCAGGTCTTTCTGCCTATTTTGGGATCGATGATCCGGTATGGTTACGCATAGCTTTCGTCATACTGGTAGTCACTACCGGGGTGGGATTACTGGCTTATATTATAATGTGGATTATCGTTCCGAAGGCCAAAACGGCCTCGGACCGATTGGCCATGCGGGGTGCTCCCATCAATGTGGAGAGCATAGCGCATAATGTAGAAGAAGAGGTGAATGAGTTTGGAGAAAAAGTTAAGAAGTTTGGTCGTGATATGAAATCAAAATACGGCTCAAAGAAATCGTAAATTTTTGTTTTTACCTGCCTTACCTTTATGAACTCCGGTTGTGTGAGAAAGGAATTGCTGAAGTGCCGAACATATTTTTACCTTTGCCAAAATTTTGGTCTGAAATATTATGGCATACACTGCACCTAAAGAACCCCGCCGCACCTTTGCGATTGTAAGTCACCCGGATGCGGGAAAAACGACGCTAACAGAGAAGCTTCTCTTGTTTGGGGGAGCTATTCAGGTGGCTGGAGCTGTAAAGTCCAACAAGATAAAAAAACATGCGACCTCCGATTTTATGGAGATCGAAAAGCAAAGAGGTATCTCTGTAGCTACCTCTGTGATGGCTTTTCCGTACCGGAAAATGCGCATTAATATTTTGGATACACCGGGTCACCAGGACTTTGCCGAAGATACCTACCGGACGCTGACTGCTGTCGATAGTGCTATAGTCGTCATTGACGTAGCCAAGGGGGTAGAGCAACAAACGGAAAAACTGGTCGAGGTTTGCCGTATGCGTCAAACCCCCATGATCGTTTTTATCAATAAACTGGACAGAGAGGGGAAAGACGGGATGGATTTATTGGATGAGATTGAGGCAAAACTCAAGTTGAACGTGTGTCCGTTAAGCTGGCCTATTGGAATGGGACAGCGATTTCAGGGTGTATATAATATGTACGAAAAGAATCTGTGCTTATTCCAACCCCACGGTGGAAAGTACGAAGAGGAGAAGTTAGAGTTTGAAGATATTCACGATCCCGCTTTAGTACAACACATTGGAGAAGAAGCAGCGGCTGAGCTTAGAGAGGAAGTCGAAATGATAGAAACCGTCTACCCTGATTTTGATCAGGAAGCCTACTTGTCAGGCGACCTATCCCCTGTCTTTTTTGGAAGTGCGATCAATAATTTTGGCGTCAAAGAGCTGCTCGATTGCTTTGTTGAAGTGGCCCCGGGTCCACGGCCACGCGCCGCTGAGGAACGAATGGTAGAGCCCAAAGAGGATCAGTTTACGGGTTTCGTATTTAAAATCCATGCCAATATGGATCCCCGACATCGGGATCGAATTGCGTTTTGCCGCATTGTTAGCGGAAACTTTGAGCGCAACACGAATTATCTTCATGTACGAGCCGAGCGCACGATGAAATTTCCCAATCCAACAGCATTTATGGCTGAGAAAAAAGATATTGTCGATATTGCATATCCCGGTGATATCGTCGGACTGTATGATTCCGGAAATTTCAAGATTGGAGATACCCTCACGGAAGGGGAGGAACTGCACTTTAAAGGAATTCCCGCTTTCTCACCTGAGCAATTCCGATATGTGGTGAATAAAGACCCGATGAAGTACAAGCAGTTGGATAAAGGCCTGGTCCAGTTGATGGATGAGGGGGTCGCGCAGCTATTTACTAAAGAGGATAATAATCGGAAAATTATTGGAACGGTAGGAGCGCTTCAATTTGAGGTCATCAAATACCGTCTGGAAAATGAGTATGGGGCGAAATGCGATTATGAACCGGTTCGGCTCCATAAGGCCTGCTGGGTGGCAGCAGACGACCCTAAAAAACTCGAGGCATTTCGACGCCGCCGAAAAAAAGATATGGCCCTAGACAAAGATGGCAAACTTGTTTTTCTAGCTGAGTCGGCCTGGATGCTGCAGATGGCACAGGAGCAATTTCCAGAAATTGAATTTCACTTTACATCCGAGTTTTCATGAAAAAAAAAGAATTTTTTGAGATGGAACTTGGTATGCACAAGTTTCCCATACAAATCGTTCAGGAACCCAGGGCAAATGGTAGAGTAGCCCTGGCGAGCAAAGAGATCATAATACGAATACCAGGGGCTCTTCCTTATGAGGAGAAGAATAGAATTTATCAATGGGCAAAAGATTATATAAAACATCTGTTCGAAACCAAGCCCGAAGCTTTCGAAAAGTATATCCCCGTGGATTACGGGAAAAGGTCAGTCATTTCTACTTTTCGCGATGAAATAGAGCTTGAATTGAATCCACAACCCAATAGCGATGAGTTTCTGGCAGAGCTGAAGGATAATTTTTTGAAAATTTCCATGCCACAAAACTGTCCAACAGATGACCCTATACTTGGGGATGTGGTAGCGAATATTCTCAAAAAGAAATACTTGCCGATTTTAGATTTACGCGTTCGGGAATTGAACGAAAAGCATTTGGGTGTTCCCTTGGGTAAGGTTAAGATGCGTAACAGCAGTACGAGATGGGGGTCCTGTAGTTCGGGCCGGAATATTTCCATTTCAACTCGCGCAATTCTCGCTCCTGAAGCTGTTCTGGATTATATACTCGTCCACGAACTCTGTCATTTACGGGAGATGAATCACTCTGCGGCCTATTGGAAGCTGGTATCTTCAATCGATCCCACTTACAAGGAAAAAGAGGTCTGGCTCAAAGCGCAAGGTGAAAAACTGAAGTTTTAGAAGAAGAGCAAAGGGTCAAAGTGGAGTACCTCTTGCCATAGGTAGCTAAAGACACCTAATACCGGATAAATAATATTGCGTACCCACAGTTTTAAACGCTTTCGATTGAGTGTCATTCCAAAACTTTCGAAAATATAAGTGTAAAAGGTGACGTCCTGCTGATCATCCAGGGCGTGTTTTGAATTTAAAAGACATCGCTTAAAGATAATGAACTGGAGAGTCACTATCCCGTATGCCGTTGCCATTAACCACCAGCTGAAAAGAAAGGGCCCAAGCCATGCGAGAGCAGTAATGAGTACATGAAACCAAAATAAAAAATTATGCTCGCTTTTTGCAGGTGAGTTTACAGATGTATTAGACATATGATTTTTTTTATTCGACTTTAGACGAACCCAGCCCGATCTAAAAATGTTTTTGTGTTGCTAAAATACGATATTTTACTTTTTCCCAAAGCGTGATTAAGAAGATAGAGGGCGATGATCAAGCCCTTTTTCCCCATAATGAGAATAATATTTTCAACACTACTGTTATTAAAACAAATACGAGAAAGTAGTTCCGCGATTTAAACCCGATCAAGTATATCGACATGAAAAAAGTGATTTCTATAAGAGATGAAGAGTTTCTAAATATGGCTACGCACGCTTTGGGCCTCATTATGAGTGTGATTGGGGGTATGTATTTACTTCAGCTCGCTATTTCCACCCCTATGGAATGGGGTATGCTGTCAGCGGTCATATTTATTCTCAGTATGTGCGTCTTGTATTTCGCTTCCACTGCATATCACCTTTATACATGGAAAAATGAAATGGACTCTTTCCGATTAAAAATTTTCGACCACATTGCCATTTATTTTTTAATTGCAGGAACTTATACACCTTTTACGCTTTTGTTACTCGAAGGCGAATCAGCACGAATGATTTTGATATCCGTTTGGAGTCTGGCTATACTCGGCACACTCTTCAAGTTGCGATTTGGGGATAGGTATCCCTGGGTTTCGCTAGGCTTCTATTTACTGATGGGTTGGATGATCATATTTGATGTTTATCAGCTCATTGAATTAGGAACTATTTTCACTTTATCCTTTTTACTGGCTGGAGGAATCAGCTATACTCTAGGCACCTTTTTTTACATGAATAAGTCCTGGAGATACCACCACCCCGTCTGGCATATATTTGTTTTACTCGGCACCACCAGTCATTTCATAAGTATTTGCTCTCTTTACTTTTAGCTTTATTTTCTTTCTTATATTTTTTTTGGCCGCCTCCCGGCCCCACGGTAGGGGCCCGGGATCGGGCTCTTCGCTTGTAGTGCGCTGGCCGGTCTCAGCCGCCCTAGTGCCATTACTTTTGCATGGTGATTGAAATAGCAGGCTATGTCTTCTTTCAGGTCAAGACAGAGAATGATATTAATGATAATGGCACTCTAGCTGCGGTAGCTTCGCTTGTCGCTTCCTCGCTAGAGGGCGGATTGGTGTCATTACCACTAAATAAGTATGGAAAAGTCGCAGTAGATTTTTGTTCAGGTCAAGCCGCGACGAAAGAGGCTATTCGTAGAGACAAGGCACCGCCAAGGCGCCATTATACCATGCCTTGTCTCTACTTCGCAACTGAGAAGCAACGAAGATATGAGCAAAAAGATCAAGACCTGGTCTATAGCAGATTTAGTGGTAATGACACTAGTTCCCGGCGGCGCGCCCTATCGCTGCGATCCCTGGCGGAACCCTTTCCTTACCCCAAGCTGCCTCTTAGCGTTTTGCATCCGTTTTCGTGAATAATTCCACTATTTTTTGTTGAATTGTT
>CAZVFU010000071.1:0-11350 GCA_964626595.1 uncultured Saprospiraceae bacterium | reverse complement strand
CCAAAAGCCATTTACGGCGCCAATCGCGTGCGCTTCCAGGCCTGCTTTTCTTTTTGATACAAAATTCGATCGTGCAGTCGATTCGGTTGCCCTAACCAGAATTCGATGATTTGAGGGCGAATCAAGTAGCCACCCCAATTTTCAGGTCTTTCCAAAACGTCCTGATCTTGAAATTGGTCCTCCGCCTCAAGCAGCTTTTCCTCAAGGTATGTAGCATCGGGGATGGGTGTACTTTGAGGGGAGACCATAGCTCCAATTTGGGAGCCTTTGGGCCGGGATTTAAAATATGCGGTAGATTCCTCAGACGAAATTTTTTCTGCCACCCCCTCAACGCGAATTTGTCGCTCCATTTCTGGCCACCAAATCGTAGCCGCCACTTTGGGATTTACTTCGATGTGCTTGCCTTTTTGGCTGTTGTAATTGGTGTAAAAAACAAAACCCTCTTCACGTATTTCTTTAACCAGGACCAAACGGACAGCGGGCTGCCCATCGGCATCTACTGTACCTAGGGACATAGCGTTGGGTTCTTTTAAACCATCGTGATTCAGAGCTTCACGAAACCAAGCCTGTATTAGTGGCCAGGGTATGTCGGGCAAGGGCTCTTCCAGTCGAACATTGTTATAATGGGCGCGCAAATCGGATAAATCCATACTTAATCGTTTAGGTTATTGTACCAACGCATAAAATAGAATTTTAGTTGATAACTAAGCCAGTACATAATGGGTACCACTATTAAGGTTAGAAAGGTAGCAAAGGTTAAACCGTAAATAACGGTTTTAGCCATGGGCCCCCAGAAGGCTGCATTATCGCCGCCTACATAAATCTGAGGGTCAAACTCAGAGACTAAAGTAAAGAAGTTGATATTTAAACCGATAGCTAGCGGCATTAATCCAATAATCGTGGTTATCGCTGTTAGCAAAACCGGCCGTAAACGCACACCCCCTGCCTCAATGATAGCTTCTTTTACTTTTTCCAGGGGAAGCCCATTATTGGGAAGGCCTAAGGCCATCCGTTTCCGGCGTATGGTTAGATTGATATAGTCAATCAGTACAATGGCATTATTAACCACAATACCTGCGAGAGAAATAATTCCTACACCCGTCATGACGATTACCACATTGTCCCCAGAGATCACAAGTCCCAAAAACACCCCAATCGTGCTCAGTAGAACAGATCCCAGAATGATAAAGGGAGAAATAACTGAATTAAACTGAGCAACAATAATCACGAAAATCAGGAATACCACAATCAATAGGGCTCGACTCAAAAATTCCGAGGTTTCAGCCTGGTCGGCTTGCTCTCCGGTGAATTTATAGGTAAATCCATCCGGCCAGTCAAACCGTTCGAGTTCCTGTCCCATTTCTTCTACGATTTCATTGGCATTATATCCATCCAGTACATTGGAAAAAATAGTGATCATTCGCTGTTGGTCTTTCCGCTTTATCGCAGAGTAAGTGGAACTATATTCGACATTAGCAACGGCTGAAATCGGAACCTGTGTAATTTGGCCACTCGCCGGATCCCGGAAGGTGATGCGCTGATTCATCACATCAGTAATGTCTTTGCGATATTGTTCTTGTAGCCTGATGAAAATCGGATATTCGTCCTCGTCCAGTTTGTATTTGGACACCTCTTTCCCAAAAACAGCTGTTCGAATAGCATCACTAATCGCAAAAGTGGACAAGCCATATCGGCGTGCCTCCGCTCGCTTTATGTTCACTTGCAACTCGGGTTTGCCTAACTTTACATCCGCCTTGAGTTCTTCAATGCCGGGGATTTGTTGTGCCTCTATATATCCAATGATGTCTTGAGAAAGCTGAGTCAGGTTTTCGATATCATCCCCCTGAATTTCTAAGTTAATCGGTTTTCCAGTAGGGGGACCGTTTTGATTTTGATCCACTACGATCCGAACGCCGGGAAAGCCCTGCATGGCTTGACGGATTTTTTCCATAACTTCGACAGTGCTGACACCGCCGCGCTCCTCAAATTTTACAAATTCGACGGTAAGCCGTGCTTTATTCGGTGTGGCGCCGGGTTCTGGAGGCCCGGAAGGATCTGCTGTGTTTTCTCCAATTTGTACCAAAACGGAGGCTATAATGTCCTCGTACGGTTCGATCACTTTTTGAATGCGTTTCTCTATATCCCGAACCATCTCATCCGTGCGCTCAATATCCGTTCCTAAAGGCAATTCGATAAAGGCGTTGACATAAACGGGGTCCGGACTGGGAAAAAATTCAATTTTGGGTTGCCGGGCGCCGACGAGAAGAATGGCCACGACCAGAAGCACATTTGTACCTCCAAAAATCAAGTACGGTCGGTACCCCGTCAAAGCCAGACGCACAAAGTTATCGTAAAAATTCTCCAATTTTGGCAATAGGCGGTTTTGGAAATAAAACGCTGAGGGTCTTAACGCAAAGAAATTGAGTAGACTGATAACGGCTGCGATACCCAACGCATTCCGTAGCCAGATGATGCCCGCAAAGTAAAAAATCCAGGCAAAAACCATCATTCCAGCGGCACCCAGAAGAACATTCCTGCGCCGGCGTTTTCTTCTAACCGGACTATCTGCTTTTTTATCCACCTTCATGAAGCTGGATGTAAACACAGGGTTGATAATTAGGGCTACGACAAGCGAGGAAGTTAAAACCACGATGAGGGTGATGGGCAAGAATTTCATAAACTCACCCGATACACCCGGCCAAAACAGTAATGGAACAAAAGCAGCTAAAGTGGTTGCAGTGGAAGCGATGATAGGAATGGCAACCTCGCCCGCACCGTATTTAGAGGCTTCAAGCGGACTATACCCATCTTGGACATATCTGTAGATATTCTCCACCACTACGATCGCATTATCTACCAATAAACCCAAGGCCAGAATGAGAGAGAATAGAACCACGATATTTAATGTAAGTCCCATTAAGAATAAGACAAGGATTCCTAAAAGCATAGATAATGGAATGGCAAGTCCAACGAAACTGGCGTTTCTCAAACCCAAAAAGAATAAGAGGACCAAAACAACCAAAATCACACCGGAAATGATGCTATTTTCCAGATTTGAGACCTGGTTGCGCGTATTGACAGACTGATCGTTGAAAATCTGGACACTTAATTCATCCGGAAATTGATCTTGCTTCGCTTCAGCTATGATTTCTTTGATGAGATCAGACGCCTCCAACAAGTTTTCTCCCTGACGCTTAATGACATCTAATGACACTACGGGAAAGCCGTCAGCGCGGGAAATACTCGTTCGGTCTTTATACCCAAATTCGATATCTGCAATATCCCGCAAATAAATCGGGTTTTGATTTTCACTTTTAACAATGATGCCTTCCAGCTCCTCAGCATCCTCAAATTCACCAACCACTCTTATGGCACGCCTAAATTTGTCTTGGACCAACTCCCCGCCGGACATGGTAACATTCTCTGCTTTAATCGCATTTTCAATATCCGTAAAATTGAGCTCTAAGCTCTGCATTTTATATGGATCCACGTTGACTTTCATTTCGCGTTCCAGGGCCCCTTTGATCTCCGCATCTGAGATTTGGGACAGCCGTTCAACCTCATCCTCCAGGTATTCAGCATATTGTTTAAGCGCATCAAGTGAAAAGTCACCGGATAGATTGATGGTCATAATGGGAATTTCCGAAAGGTTGACATCGAGGACATTGGGTTCCTCTGTGACGTCATTGGGAAATTCCACTTTGGCTCTATCGACAGCATCTTTTACTTTTCGAACCGCATTTTCGATATCAATATCGGATTCGAATTCAGCCACAATGATTGAAAAGTCCTGAATGGACGTACTATTCAGCTCCTTCAGATCTGAGATAGTCCCTACTTCTTTTTCCAGCGGCCGGGTAATTAGGTTTTCTATGTCCACCGCTGAATTTCCAAAATAGGGTGTATTGACATAAACGGTTGGGAAGCTAATCTCAGGAAATTGCTCCTTTGGCATATCCTGATAAGACTGTACTCCGAAGATGAGAATCATCAGCGTTATGATGAAAATGCTGGTCCCATTATCGACAGAAAAAGAAGTAGGGAGAAACTCCCGTAGTCCTTTTCTTTTATTTTCACTGGATGAAGACATAGTAGTAGCGTTCTATTAATTTAAAAAGACTTATTTCAGGGGACTAAAGGGTTCTCCGTCCCGCAAATTGCGCGCTCCTTCAAGCAAAAGGATTTGACCTTCTTCCAGGCCCTCTTTCACAACCACTTGACCTCTGTAAACGCGTCCGGTAGTAATACTCTGCTTTACAGCAACAGTCTGTCCATCTGACCTCCGCCCTTTTACGAACACAAATTTATCACCGCCGATTTCCTGTTGGACCATATTGATAGGGACTTGGAGTACTTGGGGTTCACTGTAGTCATTGATTTCTGCCGTTACCAGCATATTCGGTCGAATTAATCCATCAGAATCCGCGGTGAGCAGAGCTTCTGCAGTAAACGTCCGATTGCGGGGGTTTATTCGGCTACCTACGAGGCTGACAATGGCCCATCTTTGTTCGTCAATATTTGGGAAATTGAGAATAATCGTATCCCCCTCATTTACTTTACCGAGGTAGTTTTCAGGGACCTCCATGACCACTTTCAATCTTCGGTGATCAATAATCACGGCTATTGGTAAGCCGGGTGACGCAAATTCACCGGACTTGAGGCGCAGCTCGTCTACGACACCGGATTTGGGCGCCCGAATTTTTGTTTTCGCCAGATTGACTTCAAGCGTCTGTAGACGTTTTTCTAAATTCTCTTTGTTATTTTTAGCCTGTAAGTATTGAACTTCAGAACCAATTTCTTTTTCCCAAAGCTGCTTTTGGCGTTTGAACAAATCGATGGCCAGTGAGAGTTGAGATTCCACTTCATTTTTTTGTGCCTGGAGAGTAGCGTCATCAATTTGGGCGATGATTTGGCCCTCTCTTACGTGATCACCTTCATTCACGAGCATGGACGTTATGCGCCCTCCTAATTCCGAGGTGGCCGAAACCTCATCGCGTGATTGAACTGTCCCCTGAACTTCAACGAAATGGTTGAAGTCGAAGCGAACCAGAGTATCCAGGCGGACAGTGGGCAGAGCTCGAGTTTGGCTGGTGTCCAACTTTTGAATGCGCTTTTCCAATTCTTTAAGCACTTCCTCAAGCTCTTTCAGTTCAGAGCGTTTTTCTTTTTGAACTTCTTTCAATCCCGCCAGATCTTCAGGCCATTCTCCAGAGGAGGGTTCATTGCTACACGCTATAAAACCGCTTAGAGCCAAGAGTACAATCAAAGAGCGCCATTCAATCATTTTATATTGTTTTATTATCATGAGTTTATATTTTTCCTAAAGCTTTTTGTAATTCTGTGTATGCATCCAGCAGGTCATAAACTGCATTGATGTGGTTAGATTGCGCGGTATAAAAATCCGACTCAGCTTGTCTCAGCTCCACACTGCTACCAACGCCTTCATCAAATTTTATTTGGGTCGTCTCATATATTTCCTCGGCCAAATCCAGGTTCATTTGAGCATTGACAGACTGTGTTTGAGCATTGTTGTAATTGATCCGAGCATTTCGGACCTCCATTTCAATCGATCGCTCCAATTGGTTAATTTCCTTTATCGTTTTTTCCTGAGTGATTTTCGCGCGCTGAATTTTTGCCCGGCGATCGAAACCATCGAATAAAGAAAAATTCATATTAACCCCCACAATAGTGGCAGGTAACCAGCCCGCTTCGGAGTCATCAAACAAATCATTACGTTGAAGGGTGCGTGAGGCGCTGGCAAAACCCGTTAGAGTCGGCAAATATCCGGCCCGCAGACGACTGATATCCACTTGGCTCAATTCCAAACCTTTATTAGCTATTTGATATTCCATTCGCTCATTGTAGTTGACGGGCTCTTCAACTTCGACTTCTTCCACCAAGGCAGAGGAGAAAATACTATTCAGGTCTCCTTCTACTTCGATCTCCTCTTCAATGGGGTAGCCCATTTGAAACTTGAGCAAATTTGCTGCAATCAAGGCATTGCCCTCGACCGACTGCCGCCGTGCTTCTAAGGTGGAAAGAGAAAGACGAATTCGATCCACGTCAAGCTTTTCAATAAAACCTGCTTCAAAATTAGCCTCGGCATCGCTTAGATTGGCTTCCAGGTTTTCAATGTTTTGTTCCAGTATACCTACATTTTCTTGCGCCACGAGTACATTGAGAAATGCTTTGGTTACATTATATCGCACTTCGGTTTCACTCTGAACTAATTCTCGCTTGCGCAGCTCTTTATAGAGTCTTTGCGCTTTCAAGCCTACAAAGAAACCTCCGTCAAATAATAGGGCACTGAGCTCAAGTGCACCTTCTAACCGGTTGTTGGTTCCAAACTGAACTTCGGCGAATTCGCCCGGCATACCACCAAAAAATTGCGCCGGAACCAGTGAAACCGGGATATCTACAAAGTGCTGATACTGGACAGAGCCATTTAATTTAGGGATCCCTCGTGACCAATATTCCAGAATTTGGGCATCGGCATCTTCGATTTCTAATTTGTCGATGTCGAGTTGATTGTTGCGATCTATACCGTACTCAACGGCTTCTTCCAAAGTGAAATTCGTGGGATTTTGAGCGTCCAGCGAAAGGACCACGACCCAAAAACACAAAATTAGGTTACCATATCTCATGATTCGATTTCTTTTTTATGCTCTATATGTAATGTCTCTTTATACTTACGCCATTTATCGACTCCCTTTGGTGTAGTGATTCCGTTTAGATGATAGGATATAAGTTGCATCAACAACTGATCCCGTTGGTATTGGTCTAAAGGAAAGTATACCTCGTTCACAGCAACGGAAGCCTTATGGACAAAAAAGCGGGAAATGATTTCAGCATCTACGTTTTCTCGGTACATACCCGTTTTTTTCCCCCACTCTATATTTTTTTTCAAAAATTCGTAAATGAAATTCATTTGGCGCCCTTCAATTTCTTTCCAGAGCGGGCCATAGTATTTGTGAAGATCATAGTGGGTCACCGGACTGATGCGGCGCATCTTTTTCATAAGATAAATAGTGGTTTGCACCATTTGGTCAATGGCATCCAAGCATTGCTGACCGATCTCAATCATAGCCTCCTGCTCCTCTTTCATATCGAATTCCATAACCTTTTCAACGAGTTCATTTTTACTCTCAACCTCTTGATAAATGGTTTTTTTGGAAACGCCGAGCTCAGTAGCAATGTCTGACATTGTCACTGAACGAATGCCATAACGCATAAACAAATCTCGAGTCTTTTCTATGATCACTATACTTTGGATTTCTACTGCAAATGTGCGCTTTTAACACGAAGGAAACTATTTTGTTGTTAAAAGTTTCCTTGGTTTTCGATAAAAGGTGCTTTTCTTTCGACGATTGTTTTTCAAGTTCGTTTCACGAGGGTATAATAGGCACCCGGAATCCGCAGGAGAATTTGTAAAGCAATATTTAGAGCAAGCGTAAGTCAATTGAATGCGGGGTAAAAAGAAAAGAGCTGTCATAGGGTTTTCAAAAAAGCCGTAAGATCTTGTGAGATCCATGTGGTATAAATGAGTTTGAACATGTTATTTCTTAGAGGGTACAGCAAAACGCTCCATTTTTTTGTACATACATTCAAAATGCCAAAAGGGTCACTGACAGGTCCCAAAACCTTCTTTGCAGATTTTTATCTTTGTACCCCGGGATTTAATTTTTGTAGGAGGAAATCACCTGCAGTCATCTGCCGATCAAAATTGGAGCAATATCAAAACCTCAGACGCTGTTTTTGTATTTAATGAGAAATAAAGGAAAGATGAAGCCTCTTCGCTTTTTTACGATTAGTATCATCATTGGCATCCTGGTCTGGGGGCAGCAATGCAGCTCTTCGGATAAGCGCAATAGCCCTGATGAGACAGACGCAAGCCTATCTTCAGAAGAACAGGAAATAGCATTGGGAAAGAGAGTTTATAAGAATCATTGTGTGGCTTGTCATGGAATGAACGGCAAAATGGGATTCAATGGAGCTAAAGATTTGACCGAATCAGAATTGACCCTGGAAGAGCGAAAGGTCCTCATTGCCTATGGTCGCGGATCGATGATGGCATTCAAAAGCATATTGTCGGCGGAAGAAATTGAGGCTGCGGCAAACTACTCCATGACTTTTAACCAACCGGATGAGTAAACCTATTCATATACTTGGAATGATGTCAGGGAGCTCCTTGGATGGGATGGATTTGGGCTTAATCCGCTTTCATGAGGAAGGCGCTTCGGATATACCTCAATTTGATTGGGTAGCCACCGACCATTTTGCTTATTCGGATTTGTGGGTTGAAAAACTGAGGGGGATTCACGATCTCTCGGTAGCAGACTGGATGAAATTGGATGTTGAGTATTGTCGGTACGTGGCACAAGAGTTAAGGTTTTTTAAGAAATGGGTTGATAAGACCGACCTTATTGGATGGCACGGGCATACTAGCGCCCATCATCCCGATGAAGGCTGGACTTTGGCTCTTGGAAATGGTCAAACGCTGGCTGCGACTTTAGGGAAACCTGTTGTGGCTGAGTTTCGACGAAAGGATGTGGCACAGGGTGGTCAGGGAGCTCCTCTGGCACCTATTGTCGATGCTCACTTTTTCCCTGAAGTTGATGTGGCGATAAATCTGGGTGGTATTGCGAATATGACTCTATTGAGCCAGGGTCAAGCAGCTTTTGACGTGTCAGCTTGCAATCAGGTACTAAACCATCTCGCCCAAATCTTGGGAGCCGAAATGGACATGGACGGTCAATGGGCAGCATCCGGAACCGTTCAAGCTGAGATTTTAAACTCACTCAATTCATGGTCATACCTGCGTTCATCTGCACCAAAATCTTTGGATAATAAAAGCATTACGCAATTCTACGGAAGGGTCTTTTCCAAGTTTGAAGCCAACCCCAAAGATCTGTTGGCGACAGTAGTAGAGCATATTACAGACGCTATTCACATGCATCTCGATTGCAACAAGAAACAACAAATTCTGTTAAGTGGGGGAGGCGCTCGAAATCTCTTTTTAGTTCAGCGTTTACGTGAAAAGGCACCACAGCACGATTGGGTCTTGGCTCCGGGGCTTTGGCTGGATTATAAAGAGGCTTTTTTAATGGCATATATGGCCTATCGGTTTATAAATGATAAAAATAATGTATTTTCAAGTTGGACAGGAGGAGTCCGGGATCACCTGGGCGGAACGCTTTATAACCCCTAATGTATGAAACCCCACGTTTCAAATAAAATCATTGCTGTGACTGATGCACTTGGCCTTATGGGGCCCGCGGTGATTCGGGAGTTACTGTCGTTTAACTATTCCGTTCGCGCACTAATACAACCTCATGCGAACCTACCATCTGAATGGACGGATCACTCCCATTTGGAGATTCTTTTTGGCGATATTCTTGACCCCATGAAATTAGAGCAACTTATGGATGGGGTTGAGGCCGTTGTAAATACAAGTCAGTTATTTTCACTTCAGCAAAAAAACAAGGTTAAAATGCGCTCTCTTCACATTGAGGGTGCTTCTAATGTTATAAATACGGCCCTAAGGTGCTCCGTGAAAAAACTAATCCATTTAAGTTCGACTGAGGTGTTGGGCCATGGGGATCAGCGAGAAGGAGATGGGCCTAGGATGAGCTGGGGCGAAGGTGGTAAACACAGTTTTTACGGACGTAGCCTTTTCCAAAGTGAACTGCAGGCTTGGCGAGGACAAGCAGAGGGTCTCCCAATCGTTATTTTACGACCCTCGTTTATCCTGCGCGCCTGCCCACTGAAAAATCCTATAGCCGATTGGTTAGAGCAAGTGGTGCAGGGACTTTCTTTTTTCCCTACCGGAAGCGCTGGGTGGGTAGATGCAGCAGATGTAGCTCAGGCGGTTCGCTTGAGTTTAGACGATGCTGTCTCAGACCAGGCCTGGGTGATTAGCGCAGGCAATTTTTCGTATAAATCAATCATTGATCATCTTACTCATGCCTGTGGTTCCCGCCCTCCAATTAAACCCTGCTGGGATGCGCTCAGTCCGTTTATTTCTACTTGGAACCGCGTGCGGTCATGGTGGTCTGCAGATAAATCCTGGATTAGTGGAGATAGTTTATACCTGAGTAGCATTAATTCTCAATATGATGGCACAGGTGCAGCCCGGGATCTCGGGTTTAGCTATCGCCCTCTACGCGAGAGCGTTGTAGATTTGGCGAATACCCTGGAACGGCCAGGCTGGGAAATGTATCCACAGCTCTTACCTCACCAATAATTCCTTTGGGTCTTTTATCTTTACCCTATGAATATTGGATATGATGCTAAACGCGCATTTTTAAACCGGACAGGATTGGGCAATTATAGCAGGGATTTGATTGATCTGATGGCCGAGAAAGCTGTCATACCTACCTTATTTTCCCCTACAAAGTCAAGCGAGACAAACTGGACGCCACCAAAAAAAGCATCAATAATAGTTCCTACTCGGAATTCTTTTTTATGGAGGACTTATGGTATGTACCATCAGGCTCGTGAGCTTCCTTTGGATTTGTATCATGGCCTCAGTCACGAAATTCCTCTGTCAATCAAAAAGTTTCCCTGCCCTTCTTTGGTTACCATGCATGACCTAATCTATAAACGCTATCCGCAGTATTTTGGGTGGTGGGATCGCCAGATTTATAACTTAAAATGGAGGTGGTCAGTCCATGCGGCAGATCACATCGTTGCTATTTCTAAATCCACTGCAGATGACCTGGTGAAATTCTTTCGAGTTCCATCTGATAAAATAACTGTAATATATAATTGCGTATCAGCGCAGTTCCAGCCGGAAGAATCGCCCGAAAGCGTTCTTTCCCCCGGTATTCCTGAGAAAGAATTTGCCTTATTCTTGGGGCAACATAACGAACGCAAGAATCTTGACCTATTGATTCGTGCGTATGAAACCGCAGCTAAAGATCTGCCACCACTGGTTGTTATCGGGGCCGGGAATGGCCTCACGTTTTCAAATTCTGTAGCACAAGAACGAATTACTCCACTTTCAGGACCTTTTTCAGGCTCTGTGCTGGCTGCCATTGTTCGTCGTGCTCGCATGGTAGTATATCCTTCTCGTTTCGAGGGGTTTGGCTTACCAATTCTGGAAGCTATGCAGTCGGGAACACCCGTAATTAGCTGCCGTAACTCATCCTTGCCCGAAGTGGGGGGAGATGCTATACTATATACTTCAGCGGACGATGAAAACGAACTCGTCGATCATATGCAGCGGGTATGGAAAGATGAAAGCTTATACCGTGATCTGCGTCAGGCCGGTTTGGATCGTGCGCAACTATTTAGTCGTGAGCGACACCAGAGCGAGATGTTAGAATTATATGAGAAGCTTATTCCGTAA